>NZ_JBVHLU010000057.1:0-71415 GCF_055558835.1 Embleya sp. NPDC025285 | reverse complement strand
TCCTCCGCCCGCCCCCCCCCCCCCCCCCCCCTCCCCCGCCCCCCCCCCCCCCCCCCCCCACCCCCCCCCCCCCCCCCCCCCCCCCCGACCGACCGCACACGTCACGGCACCAATCCTCGACCGACACCACAACGTCGGAGGCGAGGTCGATCCCTACGGACAGAGGAAGACAGTGACCGACGACGGCGAAGTCCGTGTGCGCGTGATCGACGACGGCCGGGCGCTGGTGACACTCCCCCAGGTGGTGGACGCGACGGTCGCCCACGGAGTGCGCCAAGCCCTCCTGCACAGCATCAACGCGCTACCCGACCACATCGTCGACATCGACTTCGACTTCTCCGCAATCCGGATCCTGGACGACGCCGGCGCCGCGGCGATCGGCGCCGCCCGTCGCCACGCGTTCCTGCTCGGGCTACGCCCGGGACACCTCACCGCGAAACACCACACGAGCCAAGCTCCGGCCGACCCCGGGGAAACACCGCTCCGACGGTGAACGCCCGACGCCGTCGAGCATCGTGAACGCCGCCGGGCCGGCCGCGTGATCGGACGGCGTGAACGGGTGGCCGGCCCCCGTGTTCTCCCCGTTGCCCTCTCAGACGTTGACGCCGTAGTCCTTGGCGATGCCTGCCAGGCCCGAGCTGTAGCCCTGGCCGATCGCCCGGAACTTCCACTCGCCGTCGCGCCGATAGAGCCGGCCGAAGACCATGGCCGTCTGGTCGTGGGCGTCCTCGGTCAGTTCGTACCGGCACATCTCCACGCCCGTGGCCTGGTGAACAACGCGGATGTAGGCGTCGCGCACCCGGCCGAAGGTGTTGCCCGGGCCGTTGTCGTTGTGGATCGAGACCAGGAAGACCACGGCTTCCGCCTGCGCCGGAAGCAGATTGAAGTCCACGGCGATGTGCTCGTCGTCGCCCTCGCCCTCGCCGGTCTTGTTGTCACCGGTGTGGAGGACCGAATTCTCGGGCGTCGCGGGGTTGTTGAAGAACACGAAGTGGTTGTCCGACAGGACTCGCCCGTCGCCACCGAGTACGAGGGCGCTCGCGTCGAGGTCGACGTCGCCCGGACCGGTGTTGACCCGCCATCCCAGGCCGACCACAACGCTGGCGATGCCCGGTTCGGTACGGGAGAGGGAGAAGTTGCTGCCCTTGGAAACGTTCACAGCCATGGCGGATGCCCCCTGACGACGAAGCTCGATATGCATACGGAAACGGCGTGCATCGACCGTGGGCGGTCTTCACCGCAGGGTCGTAGGCCACCTGTCCGAGCACGATGAATCTACAGCATCGTAGAAGCTGAGGGTTGCCATCCGGTAGCCGTAGGATCAACGAACAGGGCTACACAAAGGAGGAGTTGTCTCCTGCGGCCACCACCGTGCCGCACGTGCCAACGTGGCAGCGGAGCGTCGTCTCCCACGCACGTCACTGTCCGCACGGCGCGCGAGTTCGTACGCCTCGGGTCATGTGTTCCGCCTCGGCCGGTCCGGCATGTGAGGGGTCCTACCCCGCCCGGTCGCGTCCGGCCAGGCGAGCCGGGAGGGCGTTGTACGCGGACAGTTCGTCTTCCCCGAGGTCGCCCGGCGGGCTTGGGAGCGGTCGTGCCGGCGGGCTTCACGTTCGTCGGAGCATGCATCGGGCGAACATCGCGGCCACGACGGCGAGCGCCGAAAGCTCGCCCAACCCCCACGCGTCGACCGCTGTGCCGACCTCGGCGCCGCCAAACCCGCCGGTGAACACGGCAACCCCGCTCCGGTCCTCAGGCTGCCGGCCCCCACTCCCAGGGCCACCCCCATCGCGCCGAACACACCACCGTCACCGCCCGCATCCGCGCCGGCCACCACACCGCCACCGATCGGTTCTCCCTCCGGCCCGTCTCCGGCCGTCCCGGCTTCGTCCCCGCCCGCCAACACCGACACGGCGGCCAAGGACGACGGCGATTCCTCGCCCGCCGCCCCCATCACCATCGGCATCGTCATAGTCCTGGCCGCGGCGGCGGATTCTGATGATGGCACCGCGAGACCGCATGATCGGCTGATCGACGCGTTCGTGTCCCGGCCCCCGACGAACCTCGGATCGGGACACGAACGTCGACGAGGCATCGAGAACGACGGCGGACGTCAACTTCCCCACCGGTTGCTCCGATGGCCTCCCTCACGCATACCGAACGCCCCTCCGGATGTGTTCGCCGCGGTCGGCGACAAAGCCTCACACGGTTGCACGACGGCGTAACCGTGGCCGGTGAAGTTGAGTGTCCAGCCCTCGCCGCCGGTCCGTCGCCTGCTCCAGATCCGCTGACTGGTGGCCTGGGCCTCCATCCGCACCATCAGGCCCGAACTCCAGCCGATCACCGCGCCCGTGTCCGCGAACACCTCTTTGTCGGGTGCTGCTCGCATGACCAGAGGTTCTCCGGTACACATGATCGCGACTTTGACCTGCCCTCGGATGTCGAGGTTGCAGGCGCTCACCACCTGCGCCGTGTAGGCACTGCCACGGCAAGGATGTTCCAAGTCAGGTGCGGGTCCAGCGGCAGGACGAAGTCCCCGTCGATTGCCAGGCCTTCGTTGTCGATGTCGAGGATGTAGACGTATTGCGCGAGGTGCGCGAGATAGACCAAGCCCATTTCGCGGCAGCGCATCAAGTCGAGTTACTCGCCGGTGGCGGCGAACGCCTGCCGGGCACCGGGCAATACGGGATAGCCCTCGAGTTCGACCGCGCCCTGATACGCGACCATGGACCCCTTCCGGGCCAGGACTTCGGAACCGGAGTGCTGATTCAAGCGCACGGCGAGCACCTGCGGGCTCTGCAATGCGAACCGATGGGAGTCGGGGGCCACCAAGTGCCGGAACATCGGGCTCTGCATGGCGGCCCACCTCTGCTTTCCGGGACCGGGTGGCTGCGTTCGAGGGCGTTCAGCCGTACCTTGCATTGCGGGTGCCACCGACCGCAGCGGTACTCTACAGCTCTGTAGAAGCCGGCGTCGGAACAGGGACCGGAGGCAATGTGACAATCCGTCAAAGTCCCGGCAAGCCGTCCGCGCGAGGCGGACGTCGCGGCCTGGGCGAGCTGGAATCCGAGGTGCTCGCGCTCCTGTGGGTCGCGGAGGGTGGCAGGACGGCCGCCTGGGTCCAGAGTGAATTGAGCGGTGATCTGGCCTACACGACCGTGGTGACCATCCTGTCGCGTCTGCACGCCAAGGGCCTGCTCGCCCGCGTCCGGTCCGGCCGGGCGTACGCGTACGCGCCCCTCGCCGACGAGGCCGGCATCGTGGCCCGCCGGATGCGCCAGCTCCTGGACCACGAGGCGGATCGGCAAGCCGTCCTGGCCAGCTTCGTCTCCGAGTTGTCCGCCGACGACGAGTCGATCCTGCGTACGCTGCTGGGTCAGGACGGTTCGGCCGAGAGTCGGGGCTGAGGCATGTGGCTCGCGCTGTACCTGCCGTTGGTGCTCCCGCTGACCGCGATCCCCGTGGCGCGGCTCGCGAGTGATCATCTGCACCCCCGCACGGCCACGCGGCTGTTGACCATCGTCTCGGTGGTCCTCGCCGCGTGCAGCACGGTCTGCCTCGCCCTGCTCGTCGTGGTCGGCACGGCGCAGTTGCCGGGGAATCCGCTGCCCGACGGCTCGTCCGATCCCGAGGTACGCGAAGCGATTCCCCATGTACGGTTCCTCGGGATCCTCGCCATTCCGGTCTTCGCCGGAGTCGTTTTCGGTGTCGTCGTCACCCACCGGCGGGGTCGCGCCGAGCACCGTCTGGCCCTGGAAGCCGTCGCGGGCGTGCCCACGACGACCGAACTGACCGTCCTGCCGGACGCGACGCCGTATGCCTATGCCTTGCGTGGGCCGCCGGATCGCATCGTGGTGTCCACCGGCATGCTCACGCCGTTGAACGACGAGGAACGTCGCGCGCTCATCGCCCACGAGCGGGCCCACTTGCGGGGCCGACACCACTTGGCGCTGACCGCGACACGGCTCGCGGCCTGCGCACACCCGCTGCTGCGGCCGATCGAGTCCGCGGTGGCCTATACGGTCGAGCGCTGGGCGGACGAGGACGCCGCCGAAGTCGTCGGCGATCGGCGCACCATCGCCTTGGCCGTGGGCAAGGCCGCACTGGCCTCGAAGACTCTCGCGTCGCCCGCCGCGCCGGCCTTCGCCGCTCCGGGACGGCTGCCCCGCCGCGTCGCCGCCCTGCTCGGACCGGCTCCGCTCGACACGTGGCCGAAACCGCGTTCGCGCGCGGGCATCGCCGCGCTCGTCGCCGCCATGGGAACGACCCTGTCCGTGCTGTCCTCAGTGAACGCGGCGATCGCCCTCGCCCTGCTTCTGATTGCCGCGACGCCGCTGTGACGGGCATCGATGGGATGCGCCCGATCGTCCTGGGAGCAGTATGGTCGGCGAGGGAGCATTTCGGCGGTCTGTGATCGGAGCTGCGAAGAGTCCCTCGAAAGTACTCGCGCCCTCCGGCCTCTTTGCTTTGCTTTTACAATCGAGTAGAAGTAGAGCGCCGTAGGACGCCCGGTCACTTTGCCGGCGGCCCACCCGATTCGCCGTAGAAGGGCACCCGCAGCACCGATGGACGTTCCGCTACTCGCTATTCCGACCCACTCGATCCACCGACCGGCGATGGGGGCGGTGAGCCGGTGATGGAGATCGTCTTTCTCGGTATCGCCGTCCTGCTCGTGCTCGCCTGCGGTCTCTTCGTCGCCGCCGAGTTCTCCCTCACCACCGTCGACCGGGGCACGGTCGAGCGGGCGGTCGTCGCCGGTGAACGCGGCGCGGCGGGGGTGTTGAAGGCCGTCCGGAGGCTGACCTTTCAGCTCTCCGGCGCGCAGCTGGGCATCACCGTCACCTCGCTCGTCATCGGCATGCTGGCCCAGAATTCCCTCGCCACGCTGCTCACGGGCCCGCTGAAAGCCATGGGCTGGTCGAGAGTTCCGGCCGAGACCACCGCACTCGTGTTGGGCGTCGCCCTGTCCACGGTTTTCCTGATGGTGTTCGGCGAACTCGTCCCGAAGAACTGGGCCATCTCGCATCCGCTGCCCGTGGCCAAGGCCGTGGCCGGGCCGCAACGGGCCTTCACCGCGGTGTTCTCACCACTGATCAACCACCTCAACAGCACCGCGAACCGGGCCGTACGCAGGCTCGGCATGGAGCCGGCGGAGGAACTCGCCTCGGCCCGCAGCCCCCAGGAGCTGGTCGCGCTGGCCCGGCACTCGGCGAAGGCCGGAACCCTCGACTCCGACACCGCCGACCTGTTCGCACGCGCCGTCACCCTGGGCGAGCTGTCCACCGAGCAGATCATGACGCCACGCGTGCGCGTGCACGGATTGCGCGTGTCGGCCACGGCCGCGGACGTGGTCAACCTGACCCGGGCCACGGGACATTCACGCTTTCCGATATTCACCGACAGCCTCGACGACGTCCAGGGCGTCATCCACCTCAAGCACGCCCTCGCGGTACCGGAGGCCGAACGCCTGCACCGCACCGTCGCCGAGCTCGGCCCCCGACCCGTACTGGTCCCGGACACGCTCCCCGTCGACGAACTGCTCGACCTGTTGAGCGGCGAGGAGACCATGGCGATCGTGGTGGACGAGCACGGCGGCACGGCCGGCGTGGTCACCCTCGAGGACATCGTCGAGGAGGTGGTCGGCGCCGTCCGCGACGAGCACGACCCGTACGAACGACCGGAGATCGTCGCCGACGGACACGACGACGAGGGCAACCCGCGGTGGGACGTGGACGGCGGATATCGCCTCGACCAACTCCACGAGCTCGGTCTCGACGCACCCGACGGCCCCTACGAGACGGTCGCCGGCCTGGTCGCCGACCAACTGTCGCGCATCCCCGCCCCTGGAGACGCGGTGATGGTGGACGGGTGGACGCTGACCGTCACCGAAGTCACCCGGCACCGCGCGGAACGCGTGCGCCTGATCGAGCCACCCAAGGTCGACGACACCGAGGACGAGAACGCATGACCGCCCTACAGCTCGTCATCGGGCTGCTCACGCTGCTCACCAACGCGTTCTTCGTCGGCGCCGAATTCGCCCTTATCTCGGTACGCCGCAGCCAGATCGAACCACGCGCCGAGGAAGGCGACCGTCGCGCGCGATCGGTGCTGTGGGGCCTGGAACACCTGTCCGCGCTGCTCGCCACCGCGCAACTGGGCATCACCATCTCCTCGCTCGTGCTCGGCATGGTCGCCGAGCCCGCCATCGCCCACCTCGCGGAGCCCGCCTTCGACGCGATCGGCGTCCCCGACGGCGCCGTCCACCCGATCGCGTTCGTGCTCGCGCTGTCCCTCGCCACCTATCTGCACATGCTCATCGGCGAAATGGTGCCCAAGAACATCGCCCTGGCCGCACCCGACCGCGCGGCCCTCATGCTCGGTCCCGGGCTCGTGTCCCTGACCAAGGCCCTGCGTCCGCTGATCTTCGGCATCAACACGATCGCCAACACCATCCTCAAGCTGTTCAAGGTCGAGGCCAAGGACGAGGTCAACGCCGCGTTCACCGGCGACGAACTCGCCGACATGGTCGACGAGGCGCGCGAGAACGGCCTGCTCGACCGTAGCGAGAGCGTCCTGCTTCGAGACGCCCTCGAACTCGGCGAGCGCCCCGTCTCGGAGGTCACGCTCCCGCTGTCCCGGGTGGTACGCGTGGGCCCCGACGTCTCACCGGCACGACTGGAGCAACTGACGGCCGAGACGGGCTACTCGCGATTCCCCGTCACCGACCAGGGCAGCGTTCTGGGCTACGTCCACGTCAAGGACGCCCTCGACGCCACCGATCGCGACGACCCCTTCGTCGCCGACGCGTTGCGCCCGATCACCAAGGTCGCCGCGGAAACCCGCCTGGACGACGTACTCACCGTCATGCGCCAAAGCGGCGCCCACCTGGCGGCCGTCACCGACGACAGCGGTGAACTCGTCGGCCTGGTCACCATGGCCGACGTATTGAAGGAACTCGTCGGCCACCGACCCAATCGGGTCTGATCGCACGAAGACGGCGTCCGCCCCGATGGGATCGGGGACGGACGCCGTCTTCACGGGCACCGGCAGGTCAGCGTCGGGCTCGGCCGAAGAAGATTCGGTAGAAGATCAGCAGGACCAGCGATCCGCCGATCGCCGCGCCCCAGGTCTTGAGGTCGAAGAAGTCCTTCTCGAAGGGGCGGTCGAAGACCTCGGCGGCGATCCACCCGCCCAGGGCCGCGCCGGCGATACCGATCAGGATCGTGATCAGGCACCCGCCCGGATCGCGTCCCGGGACCAGGAGCTTGGCGATGACGCCCGCGATGAGACCGAGGATGATCCACGCGATGATGCCCACGGTGTGTCCTGTCCTCCGAAAGTGGAGATGAAGCGACAACCACCCTGCACCCCGAGGGGTACGGCGGGGTCGTCGGGGTCGGCCGGAGTCGACGAGCCATCGACCAACCTGGGCTCCTACCCCTGAGGTTTCTCCAGGAGGTGCCACGGCGGCTGCGCGTACCTGGCTTCGGACCAACCCGCTTCTGCCCCGTTCGGCGAACCGTATGCCGCAGGGGCTGCACGTGCCTGGTCGAGGTGCGAGGGGCCGCCGAGCGGGCCGCGGGCGTTCGCCGCCCGATGCCACTGGTCCTCGGTCCAACCACGACTGCGAATCCGGGCTGCGCTGCTCCGGCCCGCCTGGATCAGCACGGACGCCAACGCCGGATCCCCGAACCGCTCGGGCCCGGCGACCGCGAACAACCCCAACCCCGAGCCGCCGGGCTGCGCCGCCCCGACGTTCGCAAGGCTCGACTGCGGGTACAGCGCGAGCCGCTCCGGGTACTTCCGACCGTGCTCCGGCAGCGGACCCTCCAATTCGTCATAGCGCTCGGACAGCCACCACGCCATGAACGCGCATCCGGCGCTCCCGGCGAGAACGAGCACGACCGCCAGGGCCACCCGAGCCGACCGCGGCCTGCTTCCCGCGCGGCCGGGTTCAGCAACTTCATGCCGAAGAGCCGCTCTCGACGGCCAGGACGGACGGGCTCTGCGCCGCCGCCACCCGCACCTCGACGAGCGACGCCACGCCACCGTGTCGTCGTAGTTCCTCGACCACCGCACCGGCGATCGGATCCCCCGGGGCCTGCGTCCCCGAATCGGCGACGCGACCGTCGGCCTCGATCCGCACGATCCCGCGCGCTTGCAAGGTCACCGTGGCCACGTCCGCCGCCCGACCCGGACCACCGGCCGGCAGCGCCGTCTCGAACAGGTCCGACGAACCCCGCTCCGGGACCGGCGCCCTCGGCGTCGTGAATGGACACCGGGAAGACGCTCTTGTCCACGTTCGCGGGCACCGCGACCAGGTTGACCTTGATCTGCTCGTCGTCGCCCTCACCGTCACCGGCGAGGTTGTCGCCCGTGTGCTGCACCGAACCGTCCGGGCTCATCAGGTTGTTGAAGAACACGAAGTCCTGATCGGACAACACCTTGCCGGACGCGTCACACAGCAGCGCACTCGCGTCCAGGTCGAAGTCCGTACCGGTCGTGGTGCGCACGTCCCAGCCCAAGCCGTATCACCACGGCCAACAGACCGGGGGCGGCCTTGGTCAGGGATACGTTTCCGCACTTGCTGAGGCTGACGCCCATCGCTTGTGTCCTCTCCGAGACGTCCGGATCGCGGTTCGGACCTTCGGACCACCGAGCATGGCCGAAGGAACTCCCGCCGCTCCTCACGTGGTTTCCGGTTCCGCTCCGGTGATTACCCGCGTCGGACCCGCCCCGCTTTGCTGACGCAGCGTCACGTCGAGGAGACGCTGAAGGTCTGTCGGGGGTGCATGGGGGACCGGTAGAGTTCCCGGTGGAGTGCCGGGAAGCCTGGTCGGCGAACAAGGGATCAATCTCTTCGCTGATCGGGGCTCACATCATGGTGCTGGTTGCCGTCCACGGTGTCGCACTCCCTCGTTCTCCCGGTACCGGGCTCCGGCCCGGCAACCCGGTCCGCACGGTGCACGTCCCTGCCGTTGCCCATCACCCGGGCCGGCGCGACCGCGGGCGACGGATTCCCCGGGGCGATCCGCATCACAGCCGACAGCATGGTGGTCCAAATTGCCGCGGCTTCGGCGGTGTTCGCGGTGCTGCTCACCGACAAGACGCACGTCCCGTGCCGGCCCACTCGCGTGGGCGGGTGCCCCCGCCGGGCACCGGGAGTACGTCACCGTGCGTACCGACACGCCCGCCACCACCCGGCCGCCGGGCGAACACCGGCCGCCACGCTCCCCGCTCGGCCAAGACACCGGTGCCCACCCACATGGACGAAGCCCCGAACGGCCGACTCGCGGTGTCGCCGCCACCGGCTCGACTTCGCGTCGATCCACCCTCGCGCCACCGCCCGCACCCACCCATCCGATAGGCACCCACCCCACTCGGACACCCCCAAGGACGGACCATGAACGGCAACCCCGCCTACCACGCGATAGCCCTTGCCGCGGCCACGATGATGCTGCTCCCGCTCGTCTGGGCGACCCACACGGGGCGCCTGCCACCCCGGGCAGGCCTGACGAGCCCGCGGTCGCGGCGACGCAGATCGTGGGGACTGGCGGCCGGGTGGGCGATAGCGCCGCTCAACGCCGTGCCCCGGATCGCCGACGCCGCGCCACCGGTGGTGGCCGCCTGCACCATGGCCGGAGGGGCACTGCTGCTGGCCGGTCTCGCCCTGATCGCCACCGCCGCGCGGATCGAGCACGCCGACACCGCGCCCCGGGCCGAGGCCGCGCTGTGACCGCCCCCGTCATCGATCGCAACGCCCAGCGCCTGGCCGCTGCCGCCGCCGTCCTGATCCTGGTCGCGGCCGGCTGCATGATCTGGGCTGCCCAACACACCGACGGCTTGCCCGACCGCGCGTGCTGGGGTTCGATCAACGCGCAGGTCCTCGAAAACGCCGCGCCCCGCGACGGCGCGTGGAAGGTGAAGGAGGGCACCGACCACTGGGGCGATGCGACCTGCACCATCCGCAAAGGCGACTGGACCACCACGGTCACCGTCATGAAAACCGCGCTGCGCACACACCTGTGGTGGCAACTCGGCGCCGTACCCCTGGGGGGCCGCCTGCCCGGCATGGTCAAACCGGGCCAGAAGCACACCGACGGATGGCTGTATCTCGGGCCGTGCGGCGACCGCATCGTCAACGCCGACGTCCCCTCCGCCGGCACCGACGACCGGGCGAGCATCGACCTGACCGCCCGCCTGCTGCTCGCCGTCGGCGACACCCGCATCCGCGAGTGCGGCGGGCAAACCCCCTTCCCCGCCGCCCACCTGCAAGAACTCGACCCCCACCCCCGCAACACAGGCCCCACCCCCTGCGGCATCCCCGGACTGCCGCCGTCCCTGGACGGCAACGGCGAAGACCTGGCCCAACTGGGCGCCATCGACATCGCCGACGCCATCAGCCGCTGCGCCGTCATCAAGCGCGAAGACGCCGCCGGCTCCGCCGCGTTCGGCCCCGGCCTGCTCGGCGTCACCCTCGTCCACGACCCCAAGGTCGTGGCCGCCCTCTCACCCACCGGCATCCGCGCCACCGTCACCGCCACACGCGGCGCCCAACTCGTCCTCACCGACGAGGACCTGCGCTACGACCGCGACGGCGTCACCGAAGTCGTCTGCGGCACCGAACGCCGCTACGTCCACCTGATCACCACGGGCACCGACGCCGACCACGCCCACAGCAAACGAGCCGTCCTCAACCTCGTCGCGGAAAGCCTCGGCTGCGGATGAGCACACACCTTCCCCCGCGGAACCAAGCCCCCACCCGCCGACTCGAAAGGCCACCCGTGGACGACCTTCGTCGCCTCTTCCGTCCCGACGCCGCACGAGGTGCCCGGACGCGGGGGGTAGCAGCGGCGCTGACGCTGTCGGCCGTCTTCGTGACCGGCTGCGGTAATGACGGCGATGGCGAGCCGACCACCGACAGCGCGGCCGCGGCGCGTGCCGAGCGCGCAAACGCGGCAATGGAGGCAACGACCTTCCACGCCACGGGGACGACCACCTCGGTGTCCAATGTCACCGTCGAAACCTGGTACGACCCCGCCCAGGGCCTGCATTCCGTCGTCAAACGCAACTTCGAGGTCATCGGCCGAATCATCTGCCGTGACGGAGTCTCCGCGACGAGCCGGTCACTCACCAGCGACAACCCGGCGGACGCCACCGACTACGTCCTCTCCCGAGTGCCCGGCGGCTGCTCCCGACTGTTCACGATCCCCGTTTCCCCGGGGGCGACCCTGACCTTCGGCAACAGCGGTGCCGTCGACGGCACCCGGACCGACACCGTCAACGCGACGACGGAACGGGAGACCGCCCTCTTCCGCGTCGCCGCCGAAGGACCGCCCCACATCCTGCGCCAGGAATCCACCCGCGCCCACCTGACCGCTCACACCGACTACGGCGACTTCGGCAAACCCGTCACGATCCCGCCCCTGCCCCCGCAATGACCCGGGATTCCGGCGAACCGGCCGCATACGGATGCCCTGTGGCCCCGCCGGACGGGCGTGTTCCGCCTCCGTGCCCCACTCGCCCCGCACGTATCGCCGCGTTCGTGATCGCAGCGGCAGGCGACCGAACCACCTCGAACGAGATCCAGCCCACAACCATGCCGCACAGCCAGCCGGGCCCGCCCGCCGACCAGGTCGCCTTGTAGAGAGAGCCTTCCCGATTCCCTCGAAGTGCGCGCCGGGAGCACAAAGAACACCTCGAACGCGCACGACGGGCCCCTGTCCATGGGAATTCGACGCACGGTCACACGTCGACCGCCCGGCCGCAGACCGTCCCACCCCGGAGAGCACCGTGTCCGACGCGCACGACCGACCGGCAACACCCGCGCCGCGCCGCCGCGACCCGGCGCCGTCGGCGCGCGCCCACACCACACGTTCGATCCCCTTGGACGCCGGCGCCCCCGGCGTCGTCGCCGCCGCGCGGACAGCCGCACGCGCCTTCGTCACCGACCACCCCCGCGCCGACGACACCCTCGTCGAGACGGTGGGACTCGTCGTCAGCGAACTGGTCACCAACGCCGTCCGCCATGCCCCCGGCCCCTGCGTCCTGGAACTGGAGCACACCGAAGCCCGGGTACGCGTGACCGTGCACGACACCGCCGGGGCCCACCCCACTCCGCGCCCCCGCGACCCGCAGCGACCCCACGGCCACGGCCTCGAACTGGTGCGCTCCCTCGCCGTCCTCTCGGTCCTCGACACCCCCACCGGCAAAGCCGTCACCGCCCGAGTCCCCTACTCCCGCACGGGCCCCGACCCCGAGACGGTCACATGAGCGAGCACGCGAGGCCGGGACAGGGCACGGCCGACACCGGCAAATCCGAGTCGCGGTACGGATTCCGCGTCCCGCCCTGGTCACCGATCAGATCGGTCGGCCGTTCGCGTGCTCCTCGATCCGGCGTCGCACCGCGTCCAGGTGCCGCCGAAGGGCATCGATCCGTTCCTGCGCCGTGGCACCATCGAGCCCGGCCGCGGCCGGCGGCGGTTCAGGGAGCGCGATACCGAGGTCGCGGGCCCTCGACTCGATCCGGGCCACCCGGTCCGCGAGTTCGGCACTGTGCTTCTCGACGGCGGCCCGCCGTTCGCGCCGCCGTCCGCCCATCTCGCGCACCCGCGCCTCGTGGGCCACCGGAGTTCCGCCGGCCCGCAGCCACGCGGTCCGCAACTCCCGATGCAGCCGGGCGAGATCCGCAGGGGCCTCCGGGGGCGCTTCGGTGTGCCCCACGGGATAGCGGCTCCGGTCCAGGATCTTGATCTCGCCGAGGCTGCGATCCAGGCCGCCGAGCACCGAGCCGTGCAGGAACCCGGGAACCCACACGGTGGCGTGATCGCGCATGCGCAGCACGACCCGCCAACGTCCCGCAGCCGAGGAACGCACGGTCCGCCGGGCCAACTCCACCTCCGCCACCTCCGCCCACCGGATGCGCCTGCTCGCGAAGACGCCGACCACCACGGCACCGTCCGGCCCAAGGATCACCCGACGCAAGGATCCCCGGACACACACCAGCGTCAACACCGTCCACAACACCCACGGCACCGGGCCATGGGGAAGACGGGACGCGAACGGCCCACGCCCCGCAACGACCGCGAGCAGATTCAGCACGAGGACACCGCACCCGAACACGGCCGCCGCAGCCGGAAGGACGAGCCGCCCGCGGTACCGCAGGGTCCTTGTTTCCCCACGTTGCCTGCCCATCGCACCCGACCCCTGTCATCCGCTGGGGAACCCGCCCGGGGCGCGCGGGATCCGTGCGTGCACCGCGCCGCCGCGACCGGCCCGCCGACCTGTCGGCAACGGCCCACGAACCGTGCCGGACGGGCTCGATGCTGGCGCAACGGCCCGGCCGCGTGCACTGCCGCATTCCGGCAGTGTTCGCGCTGTCTTCGCGCAGGTCCGCCACGATTGGCCCTCGGTCGGTGCTCGGTCCGAGTTCGGTCCGTCCCGACGGAAACACTCGGCCCAGACCACGTCCGAGACCATCCGCTGCGAGGCCAGGCCTGTCCCGGCGTGGGACGGAGCCCCCGACAGGGGATGCGTCCGTCGACGACGGGGGCCCGAACTGGGCCCGTGCCCCAGGACGTCCTGTGGGCGATGCCGGACGACGCCAACGAGGGTTCGGCGGTGGGGCGTGCGCCCTTGTGCTGAATCGGCCCGGCTCATGCCCGCACGGGAGGACCCGACGGACGGGTACCCGCAGCGCCGCCACGTCCGGGCAGCGTAATCATTCCCGGCTGTCCCCGCCGTCGCCTCGGAATCGGGCACCCTCTCGAATCGCCTCGGTCATCGACACGAGTGCCGGCCCCGATGGGGCCGGGTCGGCGAGAGCGTCCTGATGCGTCGATGTGAGGACCACGGCGATGTCGCCGTCGCCGGCGACAGGCAGCCGCGCCGTCGCGACCGTTCCTCGGCCGGGAGTGACCATCACCGTGCCCGGCCCCGCGGCGGTGGCATCGCGCAGGAACCCGACCAGGTCGTCGGTCTTCAACGCGCCGCCCCTTTGGATCACCGGGGCGAACATGTTGATCGCGGTGTCGGCGGCGGAGCTGCCCACCACGTGTACTTCCAGTCGTGAAGCGCCGACCTCGTAGTTGCAGGTGATGCCCCACACGGCCGGACTCGCCGGGATCTCGGGCCCGGCGGGCGCGGTGCCGACGGCGGGTGTGGCGGGCTGCGCGGGACGCGCCGGGGTCTCGCTGCCCTCGCTCTGCGGGTCTCCGGGCCGGACCGGTTGCGTGATCCCGGCCGCGCGGGCCGCCGCGGCGACATCGAAACGGAAGGGACAGGGCGTGCCCTTGTCGACCTTGCGCGTGCGCTCGCGCAGGTCCTGCACGGACATCGCCTCGTCCTCGTGGGGCGAGTCCGAGGTGCATCCGGAGGCGACCACGACGGCCGAAAGGCCCAGCGCCGCGATCGCCGTGCGTGTTGTTCCCGAGGCAGTGATCATCCGCAAGAAACTACCCTCGTGATCACGGACGCCGCCCGGCGGGAGTTCGCCGCCGTACCCGTTGCGCCGCACGGATATCCGCGCACCGGCCCTCGCGGCACCGATTCGGGAGGCCCACTGCCGGGTTCCGGCAGCGAAGAGGGCCCTCGCCGGTATCTCTTCCTCCCTGTCGCGGCCGCGTCAAGAGCGTGTAAGTTCCTCCTCGGTGTGCCGGGAAGCCTGGTCGGCGGTCAAGAGAACTCTCTTCGTCGATCGGGGGCTTGTCGTGGTGCTCATCGCGGTGTTCGGTGTCGCGCTTCTGGTTGCGGTGCTGTTGTCCGGTTTGGCAGCGCGATCGGTGTTGTCCACATCGTTGCTGTTCCTGGGCGGCGGCGCGCTGGTCGGCGACGGCTTCCTGGGGCTGATCCACATCACCCCGGACAGCGGGATCGTCTCGGTCACCGCCGACCTGGCGTTGTTCGCGGTGCTGTTCACCGACGGCATGCACGTCTCCTTCCCCAAACTGCGCACCACCTGGCGCAACCCCGCCCGCGCACTCGGTGTGGGGATGCCGTTGGCGTTCGTCGGCATGGCGTTGGCCACGCACTACCTCGTCGGCCTGGACTGGACCACCTCGTTCCTGGTCGGGGCCGTGCTCGCACCGACGGACCCGGTGTTCGCGTCGGCGATCGTCGGGCGCAAGGAAGTCCCGGCCCGGTTGCGCGAGTTGCTCAACGTCGAGAGCGGCGTCAACGACGGCCTCGCCCTGCCGGTCGTCCTGCTGCTGATCGCCGCCGCCGGACCCACCGCGCACTCCGCCGAGGCGTCACCGGCGAAGATCGGCGCCGAACTGGTCTCCGGACTCGCCCTGGGCGTCGTGCTGCCGCTGCTGGTCCACCTGCTCACCCGGTTCAGGCTGTTGGGCGCCGAACCCAAACTGCAGCCGCTGTTGCCGTTGGCGACCGGGGTGATCCTGTACGCGACCTGCCACCTCACCCACGCCAACCCCTACCTCGCCGCGTTCTCCGCCGGCGCCGTCCTGGCATCGATCTCACCGGAGTCCAAGGCGGTGTTCGAGCCGCTCGGGGAGGCACTGTCGGAGCTGGCGAAATTCGCCGCGCTGCTGGTGTTCGGGGCGCTGCTGACGCCGAGCCTGTTCGGGGACCTGTCGGTGGGCGGCTACGTCGCGGTGGTGTTGGCGATCGTGGTGATCCGCCCGGCCTCGCTCCTGGTGTCGCTGGTGGGCACCGACATCGACCGGCGCGAGCGCCTGGCCGCGGCGTGGTTCGGGCCCAAGGGATTCGCGTCCGTCGTCTACGGCCTGTTGGTGCTCCAGTCGGGCATCCCGCACGGCGAGGACGCATACACCGTGATCGCGGTGTGCATAGCCTTCTCGATCGTCGCGCACAGCAGCACGGACGTTCCCGTCGCCCGCGCCTTCGACGTCGAGGACCTCGTCGGCATCCCCGACGACGACGCGGCCCCCGTCCACGCCGTGGCCGTCAAGAAGCCGCACGTGCACACACCAGGAACCGGAACCACCGCCGGCGAGCAAAAAGGGAGTTCGTGATGCGCGCACATGACCTGGTGAACGAGCACTCGGGCGAGTCCCCACCCGTCGCGCGCGACGACCGGTCACCGGTACTTCCCCACCACACGCCCGGGAGGATGCGCATGACCCGCGCCGCGATACCCGACGACTACCTCGACACCTACACTCACATGCTCGCGGAGGTCTCCACCACCGGCCGCCGCCTGCGTCGCCCCGAACTCGACGCGCTGCGCGCGCAAGGCGAATACGCCGCCGAAGCCGGCTACGGATGGCGCGAACTCATCACCCTCTACCTCGCCGAAACCCGCAAACACTGGACCACCCTCCCCGGCATCGCCCGCCCCACGAACACCACCCGAGCCGCCACCGCCGGCGCCGACGTCATAACGGCCCTCGAAGCCGCCGTCGACGCCCTCGCCCGAGGCCACGAACACGCCCAACGCCTGGCGGTCCGTCAGGAGGAGGCGGCACGCCGCGAGTTCATCGACGACCTCCTGTACGGGCGCAGCGACCTGGGGCGCCTGGCCGAGCGCGCCGAACGCTTCGGACTGCGCTTGGCGCACGCCCACGCGGTGGCCGTCGCCGTCGGCGGCGACCCGTACGACGACGTCCACCCCCTGGTCCGGCGGGTCGAACGCGAACTCGTCGGCCGCTTCGGCGACCGCGACATCCTGCTCACCACCAAGGACGGCCGCATGGTCTGCATCGCGGCAAGCACCGAACGCGCCGCACTCGACGCCTTCGCCAAATACGCCACCCATCCCGGCGGTGACCGAGCCGGGGCGGACACCGTCGCCTTCGGCCGCCCGCACACCGGCGCCGGCGGAGTCGTGCGCTCCTACGAGGAAGCCCTCGCCGCCCTCGACCTCGCCACCCGCCTGGACCTGCCCGCCACCTTCCTGCACGCCGCCGACCTGCTGGTCTTCCCCGTCCTGATGCGCGACCGAGCCGCCATGGCCGACCTCGTCCGCACCGTTCTGGGACCCCTCGAACAGGCACGCGGCGGCCCCGACCCGCTCCTGGAAACCCTCACAGTCCTGGCCGAGGCCGGCTACAACGGCGCCGAAGCCGCCCGCCGCCTCAACATCATCCCCCGCACCCTGTCCTACCGCCTCCAACGCATCAAAACCCTCACCGGCTACGACACCACCGACCCCATGCAACGCTTCACCCTCGAAACCGCCGCCATGGGCGCCCGACTGCTGGGCTGGCCGGACCACGAGCAACCGTGAACGCCCTGGCGGAAGGCCCTGCCCCCGGCCGAGCGTGCGCGCCCTCATCCACCGGCGGGACCGCGTCGGAAGCCCGACCGGGTACGACCTCGCCGGAACCTTCCCGCCGCCGCCGTGAACGCGCCCGTCCGTTGCGGCACCGATCGCGAGTGTGCGGCCGATCCCGCCTGGTTAAGGTGTGAGCAACGCGTCGATGGCGCGGGGTGTGCCGGGAAGTCTGGTCGGCGTCGGTGGGCGAGTGCGCCCTTCAACCAGTCCGGAAGGCACCATCGTCATGGCATCCGAGAAGGAACCCCGCACCTTTCTGGGGTTGCCGTCGTGGCCGGAGCGGGCTGCGGTGGCGTCCGCGCTGCGCACCGAGACCGTCGGCGGAATCGTGCTGCTCGTCGCCGCAGTGGTGGCGCTGGCGTGGGCGAACTCCCCCTGGAGCAGCAGCTATGCCGACGCGCGGGACTTCCACTTCGGGATCTCCGCGCTCGGCCTGGACCTGTCGGTGGGGCACTGGAGCGCGGACGGGCTGCTGACGGTGTTCTTCCTGGTCGCCGGGATCGAGCTGAAACGCGAACTGGTCGTCGGCGAGTTGCGCACCCCGGCCACCGCGGCCCTGCCGGTGGTTGCCGCGGTGTGCGGGATGGCGGTGCCCGCCGCGGTCTACCTGACCACCGTCGGCGTCGGCGGGGGCAGCACCCAGGGGTGGGCGGTGCCCATGGCCACCGACATCGCCTTCGCCCTGGCCGTCCTCGCCGTGCTCTCCACCCATCTGCCGTCCGCGCTGCGGGCGTTCCTGCTCACCCTCGCCGTCGTCGACGACCTCGGCGCCATCCTGATCATCGCCCTGTTCTTCACCTCCGACCTCAACCCCCTCGCCCTTGCCGGCGCGGCCGCCGGGCTGGTGGTCTTCTACGTCCTGCAGCGGCTGCGGGTGCGCGGCTGGTGGTGGTACACCCCGCTCGGCGTGGCGATCTGGGCGCTGATGTACAACGGTGGCGTGCACGCCACCGTTGCCGGCGTCGCCATGGGACTGATCCTGCGTACCCGCCCCGACGACGGCACCGGACCCCATCCCCACGAGGACGCCTCGCCGGGAGACCGCGCCGCGCACCTGCTGCGCCCGGTCTCCGCCGCGCTGGCCGCACCGCTGTTCGCGCTCTTCGCCGCCGGCGTCACACTCTCCGGGCCCGCGCTGGGCGAGGTGTTCACCCACCCCGAAGCGCTCGGCGTGGTCTTGGGGCTGGTCACCGGAAAGACTGTCGGGATCTTCGCAGGCACCTATTTGGCGGCGCGCTTCACTCGCGCCCGCCTCAACCCCGACCTCGCATGGGCCGACGTCCTCGCCCTCGCCGTCCTGGCCGGCATCGGCTTCACCGTCGCCCTCCTCATCGGCGAACTCGCCTTCACCGACCCGGCCACCGCGGAACACGTCAAAGCCGCCGTCCTGGTCGGCTCCCTGCTCGCCGCCGCCCTGGCAGTGCCGCTCCTCAAACGCCGTGACGTGCTCTACCGCAGGTTGTTCAAGGCCGAGAACGCCGACCTCGACCACGACGGCATCCCCGACATCCACCAACACCCATGACACCGACCGACAACCGCCGACGTCCCCGGCGCCGTAAAGACAACGCCACCGACCGGCAGCGAATCCTGGACGCGTCGCGCACTCCCCTGTTCCACCCGGGCATCAGCATTCGGGTCTCCCCACGAGTAGCGGCCTTGCTTCACCGCCGCAACGGCGTCCCGGTCGACCTCACCCGGGACGGCACTGTGTGCGCCGGCGAATCTCGGGGATCATGGCCGCCACCGCGGGCAAGAGGGTCACCGCCGCGTCGTCCTGGAGATCGGCACCGGCCTCGGCCGGATCGCGGCCCTCCTCGCCCGATACCTGGGCAACGAGATCGTCGTCTCGGTCGGGATCGGCCCAGCACTCGTGGACGACGCCCGCGCTGCCCACGCCCGGGTTGCGACTCGCGCCCACGGTGATCACCGGCGACGGGACACTCGGCGCCCTCGACATCGTGAGGCGTTCGGGCATAGAGGCGTCGCGGGTCTCGGCCGACGGGGTGGTCTTGTCGGTTGAGACATCCCATGACGCTGGGTGTCAAGCCGCGGCGAGGTCGCCAGGGTGAGCCCAGGCGTTGGCCTCGTCGCAGCGGGTGCGGGCGGTCGGTCTCGATCCCGACCACCACCTGCTCGGGTTCCTGATGCTCGCCACCGTGCCGGGCGACCAGGGCGTGCAGCCTGGCGATGCCCTCGACGCCCTCCATCAGCCGGGCTACCGAGCCCGCGATCCGAGGAGTCCTGGACCTCGACATCTGTGGCTCGGGTCGGCCGGACCGCAGCGGGTACGCCTGATGTAGGCGCTTGCGATGTCGGCGGGCATCGGACGGCGAGAGGAAAGGACGATGCCTCGAGGCCGAGTGGCTGTGACGCGGGCTCCGCTGCTCGCGGTGATCGGCGTGTTCGCCGTCGCAGCCCTCTCGCTCGCCCCTCCTGCCTCGGGGTCAACGGTGCTGGTCACACGGGTGGACGACACAATCACCCCGGTCATCGCCGACCATCTGGCCGACGGCGTGCGGGTCGCCGAGCGGGACGGGCAACAGGCGTACATCGTCGAGCTGGACACTCCGGGCGGGCTTTTGGAATCGACACGCGACATCGTGGGCGACTTCCTCGGCGCGCACGTGCCGGTCGTGGTGTACGTGGCTCCGTCGGGCGCGCGGGCGGCCTCGGCGGGGGCATACATCGTGCTGTCCTCGAACGTCGCGGCCATGGCGCCGGGCACCCACATCGGCGCCGGTACGCCCGTCACGGGAAGCGGCGATACGGCGAGCAGTAAAGTCGTCAACGACGCTGCGGCGTTCGCCATCGCCGAACAGCGTGGCCGCAACACCGCCTTTGCCGAGGACATGGTCCGCGAGGGTACGGCCATCACCGACCGGCAGGCGCTGGACGACGGAGTCGTCGACCTCACCGCCGCCACCCGCGGCGAGCTGCTCGCCGGCCTCGACGGCCGTGAAGTCACCGTGGCACCCGACCGGCAGGTGACGCTGCAGACGGCCCGGGCCAAGGAGGTCGGGCACGACCTCGGCTTCTTCGATGACGTACGCCAGACCCTCGCCAACCCGGAACTGGCCTTCCTCTTCCTGTCCATCGGCACGCTCGCGATCGTCTACGAACTCGCCGCTCCCGGCGTGGGCCTGGCCGGCGTCGCCGGCGTCGTCTTGTTGGTCCTCGGGTTCACCGCCTTGAGTGTCCTGCCGTTCGACGTCGCGGGCCTGCTTTTGCTGCTGCTCGCGGCGGCGTCGTTCGCCGCCGAGGTCTTCACGGCCGGATTCGGGGTCTTCGCCGTCGGCGGCACCGCCGCCCTGGTCTTCGGCGGTCTCCTGCTGTTCGACGGCGACGTCGGCGTCGACCCCGCGGTGTTGTGGCCGACCGCGGTGGTCACCGGCGCCGGCGCGCTGCTCGCCGGGCGCCTCGCATGGCGAGCCCGCAAGGCCCGACCCACCACCGGCCAGGAAGCACTCGTCGGACACGACGCGGTCGTCCACCACGCCGACGGACCCACCGGCCAGGCCTGGGTCGACATCGGCGCGAAGGGCCCGGGACTGTTCCTCATCATCCCGTTCGTGGACCGCATGGTCCGCGTGTCCCTGCGCACCGTCACCATGGACATCCCACCGCAGGACGTCATCACCAAGGACAACGTCACCGTCCGCGTCAACGCCGTCACCTACTTCAACGTCGTCGACCCCAACCGCTCCGTCGTCGCCGTCGAGAACCACATCCAGACCACCCTGCGCAGCATCCTCGGCCAGGTCGACCTCGACGAACTCCTCGTCAACCGCGACGAGATCAACCAACGCCCACAGCAGATCATCGACCAGGTCACCGACCCTTGGGGCATCAAGGTCACCCTCGTCGAGGTCAAGGACGTCGAACTGCCCGAGACCATGAGGCGCGCCATGCCCGGCGGGCCGAATCCGAACGCGACCGACGCGCCAAGGTCATCCACGCGCGCGGAGAGTTCGAAGCCGCCGAAGCGCTCGGAGCCGCCGCGATCCCCTCGAGGAACACCCCGCAGCCCTCCACCTGCGCATCCTGTCGACCATGGCCGAAGTCGCCGGGGAACGAAACTCCACCCTCATCTTCCCCCTCCCCATGGAAATCCTGCGCCTCGTCGACCTGCTGCGCCAACCCGCCACCGCAGCGTCCACCGATACGCCACAACCACCCGAGCAAGCCTCCACAGCCGCCAAGACCGGACCCGCGTAACCCGTGCCGGCGGCCTCTCACCGCCCGTCCCCGCAGGCGGCCGTCGGCACAAGGCAGGTGAACCGACATGGATACCTCGAACGGCGACGACCGCGTCCTCGCCGGAATCGAACAGCGCCTCGCCGACGACGATCCCGACCTCGCCGCCCGCCTCGCAGCTCTCAACCGCCGCCTCGACGAGGCCCAACCACACACGAACCCCCGGCGCCAGTTCGTGGCGGTGCTGTGTGCCGTGCTGATCACCGCAGTGGTCGTGTTGGCCTCTCTCGCCAAGGTCGAATTGGAGGACAACAACCGGCCACCCCCGGCACCGAGCAGCCCGGCAGTACCGGTACCCGCCAACCCCGGACCACCAGGCGCACCGTAGACCGTGACGTTGACGGCCGGGGTCGGCGTGTGGAGGTCGGTGTCCTGGCCGCCGCCCGCTTTCCAGGGCATCAGGGTGAGGATGGCGCCGACGACCAGGGCTCCGATCGCGACGCCCCAAGCGGGCGGCGAGCAGGAAGCCTGTGATCGGTCAGGCCGCGTCATCCGGTCCAGCGCGGCGCGCGCTCGGGCCTCGTCCGGATGTCCTGGTCGGCCTCGCCATGCACCACGACGAGAGGCAGCGCGAGCACGGCGAGCACCCGCCGCAGCCCACCGGCCGCGTCGGGGGCGCGCTGCACCGCCCACGCCGGCGCCTCAGGTCGTGGCCCACGGATGCAGCTCCGACAGTTTCAGCAGCGCCTCGCGCGCCGCGATCAACGCGAACTCCTCGCCGCAGGCGGCCGCGTCGACCAGGCCCCGCGCAACGTTGCGCGACGTGCGGTCCACGCCGGCCGAGCCGTCTCCGAACATGTCGTGGTCGCGGTCCGTCGGGTCCAGGCGTGCGAGGAGGTCGGCCCAGGCCGCCACGGTCGTACCCCACGCAGCCTCGGCGCTGATGCGTGTGAGCGCCGCTTCCGCGGCGCTTCCGCCACCGGCGGCGTCGTCCGCGTTCAGCCCGTCCAACACCTCGAGCGTCAACCGCCGCACCGCGTCACCCCGCACGAGCAACACGAGGCGAAGTAACGGCCGGTGACGGTGGGTCCTCGCACAGCGGGCCTGGTCCAGGCGCACGAACGGCTCGGCCCCGCCCCCACGCGGACGTGGGGGCGGGGCGCACTGTGTCACTCCGAGCCCACGTTGCTTGCGGCCGGGTTCCAACCGGAAGTCGGGACGGTCTCGGTTTTGACATGCACTGCACCCGGACCCCGCACGGGATCGAATCCCCCGAAGGTCTTGCGGCAGTGGACTGCGGTTGGCACGGGCTGTTTGCAGGTCGGACACACGTCCGCGTCGACCTCACTCTTCATCTTGACTATTTCTTCTAGTATGTTCATTTTTGTATGTCGGAAAGTGTTTTTCTTCGTCGCCGACTCGAGGCAGAGGGGATTCCCCGTCTCGACCCGGTGAACCGGCCGGGGACTCGGGGCCATCCACCACGGGTGGGGCGTTGGGCGCCTCGAAGTGCTCGGTGGCTGCGGAGGCGTCCCTCGGTTTGTCAACCTGTTTCGGATCGCCTGTCGGGGTCGGCCTTCTGAGGCTGAGCACCACGGAACCGGTCAGGACGATGACGATGACCGCGAGGCTCACCGGTGAGGGGATTTCCGGGATCCCGGGGCTGACTATCTTGTGGGAAGCCTGAAGGATGAGCTTGACCCCGATGAAGGCGAGAATGATCGCCAGGCCTTTGTTCAGGTAGTGGAAACGGTCCAGGAGGCCCGCCAACATGAAGTAGAGCGCCCGCAGGCCGAGAATGGCAAAGGCGTTGCTGGTATAGACGATGAAGGCGTCGTCGCTGACGGCGAGGACGGCGGGGACGCTGTCGACGGCGAAGATCAGGTCGGCGGCCTCGATGGCGGCGATCACCGCGAGCAGCGGGGTCGCGATTCGCTTGCCGGCCTCCTTGACGAAGAACTTCGTGCCCGCGTATTCGTCGCGGACCGGGATGATCTTGCGGAGCAGCCGGACGGTGAAGCTCTTGCCCGGGTCGAAGCTTTCTTCTTCGTCGTTGAGGAGTTTGTAGGTGCTGTAGAAGAGGATGGCAGCGAAGGCGAACAGCACGGCGGTGAAGCGACTGACGACGGCGACGCCGAGAGACAGGAATATCCCGCGGAAGACGAGGGCGCCCATGACGCCGAAGAACAGCACGCGGTGCTGGTAGGCGCGGGGAACCTTGAAGTAGGCGAAGATCACGGCGAAGACGAAGAGGTTGTCGACCGACAGGCTCTTCTCCAGCAGCCACGCGGTGGTGTACTCCGTGCCCGCAGTGGTGCCGAGGACGAGGAAGACGACCGCGCCGAAGATCAGGGCGAGGCTCACCCACAAGGCACTCCACGCGGCGGCTTCCTTGAAACCGATGACGTGCGCGGTTCGGTGGGCCAGCAGGTCCACCGCCAGCGACACCACCACCGTCGCGGCGAACGCCCCCCACAACCAGAGCGGGACCTCAAGCACGCCGAACACCTCACCATGGCCTGCGCGGAGTGCGCCGGCCCCTATACCGCAGTGTGCGGCATCACGCTCCCTCCGGCATTCTGAGCAGCGCCCGCCAAACGTCCCCGACCGAACACCGGGCGTGATGAGGCGCAGGTCGCCGTATCCCACGGTGCTGACCGTGGTGATCGCCCACCACAGCGCGTCCGGAGTCGGTGATCTTCGCGTCCTCGCCCGACATTCCGGAGCCAGGACCGTCGCCGCCCCGGCGACGATGAGGTTCAGCACCGAGACGGTCGTGCTGACCAGGAGTCGCTCGGCGCGTCCCGGACGGGCGATCATTCCGATGCGTCCGACGACCGCGATCAGCCTCGGCACCCGAAACGCGGGCAGGATCACCGCCGCCAGGTCCAGGGGAATGGGTGCGCACGAACGTCAGCCGTTCCTCGCTCAACGCCAATCGCACGAGGTAGTCCGCCAGGAACACCGCCCAGATCGCCTACCCCAGGACGATCACCTGCGAACTCGTGCGGCGGTGGCCTCGCTGACGACGAACCGCGGTCACGGACACCAGGCCAGGAGCGCCAGAAAGGGTGTGCTCTTCTTCTCCCAGCGTGCACAGGCTTCCGCCACAACCGACCCACCTACGCGAATCGGCATCGTAGTCAAGCAGCAATCGACCCCACGGGAAGCCACCGGGCGTGCAGGTCGGTGTCGAAACGCGCTTCCACCACATCGAACGGCGTGAACACCTCCGGACTACCGAATGGTTGACCAACGCCTCCGTCCACGGTCGGAAGCGTCAAGCCGGGCGGATTCACCGGACGACGGCGCAGCGGGAGGCGCTGACGGGCGTGGGTGTCGACGTCACCGAGCAGGAGGAGCAGTCGGCGGTGTCGGCGGCAGGGCCGATGCGGGCAGACCGGTGGACGCTCACCCTCGCCGCTGCAGCTGCGTACCGGCGCCGCGAAGGCCACCTCACCGTCCCCCGCAAACACGTCGAAGCCGTCGAACACGAGGGCGAAACACACCATGTGGGATCCGGGCCGGCAGGCGGAGTCGTTCTTTGAGGGCGCGTCCGTCTCTTTGGGGTGAAGTTCCCGCGCTTCGGCGGGGATTGTCAGCACGGTGGGTGACTCGTCGCCGAAGGCCACACCTCCAAAGAGATCGGCGACATCCTCGTCATCAGCACCAAGACCGTCGAACGCTACCGCGCCAACCTCCTCCAAAAACTGGGATGCGCGACCGCCTCGAACTCACCCGCTAAGCCATCCGCGTCGGCCTGATCGAACCGTGACCACACCCAGCGGCTGACGGGCACAGACCGCGAGGTGTGTTTCCCGGCTGCCGACCCCTTGCTTGCTACTGATCACGCACGGTGCCGCGGCGGGCATGTCGGGCGTCGACGGCGCGTCAACACTGCCGAAATCCGGCAATGACCGCGCAACTCGGCCTCCGCCATCATGGCCGCATCGACGGCACGAGCCGAGGAGCAGGCACGGGGTGGGGTGGACGAGATGACCGACACGTTCCCGGGGTGAACAATGCTCAAGACCTGTGGATCGGTGTCGAGGAGGAACGCGAAAGGGCGTACCTTCCCGAATGATCCTTTGATGGTCATCGAGTAGGCCGACGTTGGCGCGTCGGTCGGGAAGGCACGCCCGTGCTCACGGTAATCAATGCCGACGGTTCCACGCCAAGCGGGTCGTTGATCGACGAGATCGTCCGCGAAGGCGCGAGGCGGATGCTCGCCGCCGCTCTCGAAGCGGAAGTCAACAGCTACGTATCCGAGTTGGCGGGCGAGCGCGACGAGGCGGGACGGCGTTTGGTCGTCCGCAACGGATACCACCAGCCCCGGTCGGTCACCACCGTCGCCGGGGCGGTCGAGGTCAGGGCCCCGCGCGTGAACGACCGCCGCGTCGACGAGGCGACCGGGGAGCGCAGGCGGTTCTCCTCGGCGATCCTGCCGCCGTGGTGCCGCAAGTCCCCGAAGATCAGCGAGGTGCTGCCGCTGCTCTACCTGCACGGGTTGTCCACCGGCGACTTCGTGCCCGCCCTGGAGCAGTTCCTCGGCAGCTCGGCCGGTCTGTCGCCGGCCACGGTGACCCGTCTGACCGCGCAGTGGCAGGCCGACCACACCGCGTTCATGGACCGGGACCTGTCCGGCTCGGACTACGTCTACGTGTGGGCCGACGGCATCCACCTGCGCATCCGCCTCGACCAGGCGAAAGCCGCCGTGCTGGTGATGATCGGGGTGCGCGCGGACGGCACCAAGGAACTCGTCGCCCTCGCTGACGGCTATCGCGAGTCGACCGAGGCCTGGGCCGGGCTGCTGCGCGATGCCGCCCGCCGCGGCATGCGCGCCCCGGTCCTCGCCGTCGGCGACGGCGCCCTCGGGTTCTGGAAGGCCATCGCGGAGGTGTTCCCCGAAACCCGCGAACAGCGCTGCTGGGTCCACAAGACCGCGAATGTCCTCGACAGCATGCCCAAGTCCGCGCAGCCCGCAGCCAAACGTGCGATCCAGGACATCTACAACGCCGAGGACAAGGACCGGGCGCTGGAAGCCGTCACTGTGTTCGAGCTGCAGTACGGTGGAAAGTTCCCCAAAGCCGTCCGGAAGATCGCCGACGACGCCGACGAACTGCTCGCGTTCTACGACTTTCCCGCGGAGCACTGGATCCACCTGCGGACCACGAACCCGATCGAGTCGACCTTCGCGACGGTCCGCCTGCGGACCAAGGTCACCAAAGGCGCGGGCTCCCGCGCGGCCGGGGTGGCCATGGTGTTCAAACTCGTCGAGTCCGCGCAGGCCCGCTGGCGCGCGGTCAACGCACCCCACCTCGTCGCCCTCGTCCGCGCCGGAGCCCGCTTCGAGCGCGGCCACCTCGTCGAACGCCCCGAGACCCTGGCCGCTTGACCAGATCAACTGTGAGGAGGGGCTGGTGAGCTTCGACGTCATCTGCCTGATCGCCGAATGGGAACCTGCTGTCGTGGCCTGCCGGAAGTCCCGTGGCACCGACTTCTACTGGGACGCACCCGAAAATCCCAACGGGGACGATCTTCCGTTCGCGATCGAACGAGACTATCGCGGCTTCGATTTCATCGAAGCCGGCTTCTACTACGAGATCTTGCGCCGTCAGTTGCCGGGTCGACTGCGTGACGAAGCAGACGCCTTTCTCGGCTGCATCTTCGACGACCTTGGACAGGGCTGTCCCGAGCCGCCCGAGGACCTGGCCGACGACGTCGACATCGAACTTGCGGAATACGAAACGTATTACTCGATGCGTCCGGCAACGGTGCGGGCAGTACTCGAACGCGCGAGGTCGGTGCCGTGGCCCGCGCTGGAACAAGCCGCCGCGCAAGCGGCAATACCAGCACGTATCACCAGACGTGACGTCCGTGACATCGAGCACTTTCTCCGCATCGTGGACATGCACGAGAACTGGTTGGAGGAAGCAGCCCGAACAGGACGCGGGCTGATCGTCCTCCTCAGTCAGTAGCCGGCGCGAGATCCCAGCCGCTCAGCACCACATCCACAGTTCTTGACAATTACTCGGGGGTTCGACTTCGTTCGACGCGGCTACGACTGCGACCACGGGCACCAGGTCATCACCGTGCTGCGGCAGCGGCGAGCATGCAGCGCCCCACCGGAAGACACGACCGCCACCGCATGACAGGCACGTCCCGTATGCGTCCCTGCCGGTGGCGACTATCGAGCGCGCACAGCGTGGCCGTTGCCCCTCTGCGCCGCACAGTTCCGCCGAGTGCCGGCCGACGTCAGCCACAAGGCGTTGCGGGCGCTTCGTTAGAGTGCGTGGCCTGTCAGGAGAGGCACGTCTCCCCGCACCACGGGCGATCACCGGCGCGGAAACGTTTCTCAACCACGAACGGCGCCACCCGTCCAGGGACGGGGCACGGCCGCTGCCGGGCCAGGCCCGGGCGAGACGAAAAGGGGGACCGGGTCTGCCCCCTCCGCGTCTGAACACGACACCGCTGCCGGGAATCGGCGTCAAATACGACCTGACCACCCGCGAGCACAAGCACCTGTCCGTGGTGGCGCACCGCGACGGCAGCCGCACGCTGAACGCCTACCGCTCCGACGACCCCGACGCCTGCTCGCTCTCACTCAAACTCACCGCGACCGAGGCGGAGGCGCTCGTGGACGCGCTCATGCCCGCACACCACAGCCCCAACCTGCTGCACACCACCGGGCTGGGGCTGGTCGCCGAGCGCATCGAGATCGCCGCCACCTCGCACTGGAACGGGCGCCTGCTGGCCGAGACCCAGATGCGCACCGCCACCGGCGTGTCGATCGTCGCGGTGCTGCGGCGTACCGACGCCATCCCCTCGCCGTCCCCGGACTTCCGTCTTTCCGGTGGCGACGCCGACGCAGATCGGCAGCGAGGACTTCAGCACGCTCGACGAGAGAGCACTCATCCGCGAATAGACGCGAACCGGCCCGGCTGGAAAGCCCAGGTGAACTGCCGCGCGTCACGCAACAGCGCCGACCACCGAGGCCGTGCACCACCGCGCACAGTGCGGCCATCGACCCCGTACGTACGCACTTCACGATCGAGCCAAAGGAGCTCTGTGGACGATAGCCACGAGACCGAGCGAGCGCGCCCTCCGCGTGCCGGTCGCCATGGCAGCGTCGGGGGGCTGTTCGTGATGTGGCTGATCTGCCTGCCGGTCGCCTTCTTCTTCGTGCAGCTCACCTGGGACGTCCCGATCCGCAGCGTCAAAGCGGTGGGGGCCGCGTACGACTGGTACGGCGAACGCGGCACCGTCACGGTGACCCAGACCAAGAACGTCTCCGTGCCGGAGGGAAAGAGGCGGCAGTGCCACGGCGACTTCCGCCCCGCCAACGGCGACGCGATCGTGGTCGACGTCCGCGTCCACGTCTCCGGGGCCTGCACGCAGGGCCGACAAGCCGAGGCCCGCCTGGTGCGCAAGGACACCGGCAGTTGGCTGATCACGCACGACGACCACGAGGCCTACGCCGGCACCGGAGCCGCCGAACCCATCGTGGTGGGCCTGTTCATGAGCGCCTTCTGTCTCGTCGTCGGCGGCCCGTTCGCGGTGTGCGCCGTCTTCTTCCCGTTCCTGATGGTGATCACATGGCGCCGGAACCGCGATCTCAACCCGACCTGACCAACGTGCGTCACCCAGACCACGCGCGCCGGTACAGCGTCCTCGCGCGCAGCCCGAATCGCGCCGCGCGCTCAGCCCGGTCGATTGCTTGGACCGCGCTGAGCGCCGAGGCGCGCCCATGACCGACGCGCGGCGCGGCCGCCACCAGCGCAACCTCGCGTTTATCCGCCACGGCGACCCGCCCGCGGCCGCCGCCGCGGCGCGACCACGCCGCGGACGCGTCACGTCTCGGGCGAGGAAGCGTTCGTCGTCCGCCGTGCGGCCGGCGCGGATCTCGTCGAACTCCGGGACCGGGGCGGTGTCGCGGGCCGGCATGAATTGGGCCAGGCCCCGCAGCCACCCCGTCGCCGAGCGGCCGTCGGCGGCGACGGTCACGGCGAAATGCCCCAACCGGCCCCACGGGAACACCAGATCCCCACCGGGGCGCAGCTGTTCGATCCATGTCCAGGGGACGCAGTCGACGGCGTAGGTGGCGATCACGCGGTCGTGGGGGGGCGGTGTCCGGGTGCCCGATGGCGCCGTCGCCGAGGACGACGGTGGTGGTGGTGTCGAAGCCGGCCCCGGCCACGGTGGCGCGGGCGTTCGCGGCGAGGTTGGGGGCGGCCTCCACGGTGGTGACGTGTCCGGTGGGGCCGACCCGGTGTGCGAGCAGGGCGGCGTTCCAGCCGGTGCCGGTGCCCAACTCCAGGACGTTGTGGCCGGGTTCGACGTCGAGTACGACGAGCATGCCCGCCACAACCGACGTGTCCATCGCGTCCATGGCACGGGTACGGAAAGGGTCGAGGTCGGGGTCGGGGTTCCTCACGGCTTCGGCTTCCGGTGTTGGCCGTCCGGCTCCGGCTCCTCAGGGACCTGGCCGTGCTTGTTCCCGGGCGGTGGCCTGCCCTTCGACGGATCCGGGTCT
This sequence comes from Embleya sp. NPDC025285, assembly GCF_055558835.1. Lineage (NCBI taxonomy): Bacteria > Bacillati > Actinomycetota > Actinomycetes > Kitasatosporales > Streptomycetaceae > Embleya > Embleya sp. NPDC025285. The sequence goes on along the minus strand of NZ_JBVHLU010000057.1, from coordinate 41,431 downwards.
GGCTTGTTGTGCTCGCCCACGTCCCGCCCCTTTTCTCATCTTGTCACGGTAAGGAGTATCATAATTACGTTCCGTGGAAGTTGAAGGGAACCCCCGCCGGGAGTACACGGAAGCCGAGACGATGCCGCATGCCGGCCGTGTGAGCGGGTCGTACGGCCCTGCCGCAGTGCCGGGTCGGCGTCGGGCCGGGAAGCGCTCTGGCGAGGCTCGGTCTTCGCCGTTTGTCGCCGGTGCCCGCTCGGTGGGCTCGTTAGCCTGGGATCATGGGGCGTAGTTACACCGATTTGACGATCAAGCTCTTGTTCGGCGGCGCGCAGTCTTGCGCGTACCCCGGCTGTGGGCACTCCTTGATTCTGCGGGAGCGCGGTCGTCTGACACCGGTCGTGCAGATCGCGCATATTGCCGGTCATCCGGTTGACGGTGCGGCCGGGCACGCGTCGCCGTCCAAGCAGTCACCACCACCACGACGTAGACGGCCGCGTGCTTCCGGTATGGACGCATGACTCCCCCGTGGACTCGGACCCGCGACACAGTAGCCACGGCTCCCGACACCGGCGCCCACCGATCCACGCACGGTACGTTCGGGATTCCGGATGAACGCACGGAAGGCCGCCCGGAGTCGGGCTCGACCCTTGAGCGTCGTTGTCGGCGCCGCACGGTCGGACCGGACCAGGCCCCGGTGTGTCCGGGTCAGCACGGTCACGGGGGGGGAAAGGCGGCCGCCGGTCAGCCCTGCGGTGTGAGGCGTTCGAGGAGTCGGCCGCGCTGTCGGACACCGAGGCCGCGGATCCGGCGGCTCTCGGAGACTCCCAGTTCGGCGAGGAGTCTGTCGGCACGTACCGTCCCGATGTAAGGGAGAGCCTCGAGCAGGGCTCGCACCGGCATCCTGCGGACGGCCTGGGAGTCGGTGGCCAACACCTCGCGCAACGACAACGTGCCGTGTTTGAGACCCTCTCGCACCTCGGCTCGCTCCCTGCGGACGGCAGCGGCCTTGTCGAGCGCGGCTTGGCGCCGCTCGGAACTGAGCGGTGGAGGCGCAGTCGGGGCCGCGACGAAGCAAATTGAGCAGCTCGGATCGATGGGGGCGTTGGCCAAGGCGTCCCCCGACTTGCTCGCGGCGGCGCGGCCGCGTGAGGGAGCCGCTGCGGACACCTCCGGTCAAGGAGCGACTGACGGCCGTGCAGACCGCGGGCAAGGACCTGCTTGCCACGGCTCCGACGAGTGGGTCCGCGGGCTCTGCGGTCCCGGCGAAGCCCTCGGTCACCCAAACCGGGCGGGGTCCACGGTCGTCTCGAACGCCGAGGCGCTCGCGGCGGCGATCACGAGCACGGAGACCAAGCCGATCACTCCGCCGGCCGCCAAGGGTGGCCGCGACCTTCCCGACATCGTTTCCCTGGTCGGCTCCCTCGTCGGCACCCTCACCGGCGGCGGCTTGGCGGCCTGAGCCCGCCACCACCCCCTGGTCGACGGCAACGCCGACCCGGAACCGGGCGGGCCACCTTCTCGGCGTCGAGGAGGCGGCCCGCCCGTCCAGGGGCAGTGGGTCCGCCACATGAGCGGCAAATCCGTTCGACACGCGCCTGCCCTGCCGCACTCCGCCCTGCATACATTGCCGAATCGACGCGATCGCGACTGTCCGGCCCCTCACATCCGAGCCATCCGCGGGTCGCGAACCGCGCAGGGTTCGATTGTTGACCCATCGGGCTGACACGCGGGCGCGTTCGTGTCCGACGGTACGCACCGGGAAAAGGCTTTTGTCGCCTCCGCGACTCTTCCCCGACAAGGAGCTGCTCGAATGGCCACACAACTCGACCCCCGGGAAATGACCGGCGCAACCGTTCTCGATCCCGAAGGCACCAAGGTCGGCACTGTCCGACAGGTGTATCTCGACGACCGTTCCGGACGCCCCGAATGGGTCACCGTGCGCACCGGACTGTTCGGAAACAAGGAATCCTTCGTGCCTTTGAAGGGCGCTCGGCACGACGAGGACGGCCTCCGGGTCGCCTATCCGAAGGACACCGTCAAGCACGCGCCCCGCATCGACGACGACGGCCACCTGGAACCCGCCGAGGAGCAGCGCCTGTACAGCCACTACGGCCTCGAGCAACCCGGACAGGGCAATGCCTCGGACGCGGCCGCCGGCGCCGCCGTCGCCGGTGGTGCCGACTCCCGCTCTGCCCGTCGCGACGCGAACGCCGGTGGCGAAGAGAAGGCGGACGCCATGATCCGCTCCGAGGAGCGCATGGTCGTGGAAACCGAGCGCCGACAAGCCCGGGCGATCCGGCTGCGCAAGTTCGTGGTGACCGAGGAGGTCACCACCACGGTGCCGGTCACCCATCAGGAGGCACGCATCGAACGCGAGCCGATCACCGACGCCGACCGTCGCGCGGGCGCGTCCGGCGGCCGGATCAGCGAGGAGGAGCAGGAGATCACCCTCTACGAGGAACGCCCGATCACACACACCGAGGTCACTCCCGTGGAGCGCGTGCGGGTGTCCACCGAGGAGGTCACCCGGGACGAGACGGTCACGGGGAAGGTCCGCAAGGAACGGATCGACGTCGAAGACCAGGAGGGCGCCCCGCGGGGCAAGCACCCCAAGGACGAGCGCAAGCGCGACCGTTGACGCGTGGTCGGCGTACGGCGGCCCCGTCGTGCGCCGACCCTTCACCGGCGGCCCGGACCCGGCTGCTCGCGCGGGGGGGGAGGTGGTGCCGAACGTGGTGCGCAAACGCCGGCAGTCGGCGGTCGACGCCCGCATCCGCCGCTCCGAGGTGAACTGCGGGCGCGGACGCAGACGTCCACGCGGACCTCACGGACGCGGACGTACGGAAGATGGAACGCCACAGGCGCGCCACCGTCCTACCCTCCGACCGGATCGAGTTCTCCTGCCCCATCCGGGTTTCGCCTCCGTGATCAGCACCGGCGTCCGGGGATCGATTCCTGTTGCTCATCGCCACGTCGTCTTCGCGGCGACCGCCCATGTCAGTCGCGCAGGGCGGGCAGAACGTGGTGCTGGTAGGCGTCGAAGAAGATCTCGTGCTGCGAACCGATCTGGCCCACGTAGACCTCGTCGAAGCCGGCGTCGGCGTAGGCCCGGACGGTTCGCACGTGCTCGTCGGCATCGTCGCCGCAGGTGACGGCGTCGGCGACCATATCGCGGGTGACGAGTTCGGCGGCCTGCTCGAAGTGAGCGGGTGTGGGCAGGATCTGGGCGAGTTCACCGGGCAGCAGCTCATTGGGCCACAGGCGATGCACCGTGTCGACGGCCTTGTCCCGGTCCGTGCCCCAGCACACCTTGACGCCTCCGATCACCGGCTTGTCGAGCCCGCCGCCGGCCCGGAATGCGCGCACCAGATCGGTGTCGGGGGTCATCGTGACGAAGCCGTCGCCGATCCGCCCGGCGAGTTCGGCCGCGTTCGGCCCGAAGCCGGACACATAGATCGGCAGCGGCGCCTCGGGCGCGGTGTACAGGCGCGCGTTGTCGACCGTGTAGTGCCGACCCCGGTGATTGATCAGGCGGCCGGTGAACAGCTTTCGCATGACTTCGACGGCTTCCTCGAGCATGTCTCCCCGGTCCGCGAAGGCAGGCCAAGGATTGCCGTTCACATGCTCGTTCAACGCCTCTCCCGTGCCCACGCCGAGCACGAAGCGCCCACCGAGCAAAACGAAGGATGTGGCGGCGGCCTGCGCCGTGATGGTGGGGTGCAGACGCACGGTGGGACAGGTGACCAACGTAGTGACCGGCAGGTCAGTGGCCTGCGACAGCGCGCCGATCATCGACCAGACGAACGGGCTGCTGCCCTGCGCGTCGTTCCACGGGTGGAAATGGTCGGAGATCGCCAAACGGGTGAAGCCCGCCCGCTCGGCGCGTCTGGCCTGGTCGAGCAATTCCTTGGGGGTGAACTCCTCGCAGGACAGGAAATAGCCGTACTCGGTCATCGTTTCGTGCTCCCTCGCCACTGGTCCGACTCTCGCCACGCCGGTACCCCGTCACGCTCGTCGGATGCCTGCGCATGCCGCGACCGGCGAGCGCTGTTCGCAAGCCGACAAGGACGCCGGCCCGGTGGCGCTCCCAGGCGCGTGGAAGCCCCGCGACAGGGCGCACGAACGGGATGTCGAGTTCGATGAGGGCGTTGCGCCTTCGATGTGTCGGCAGCGTGCTGCCCACCGGTCCACCGAGTGGCGGGAATGTCGAGCGGGCGCGAGCCGTAGCCGCCGGCGCCGTGCGCGGCGCCTGGGAGTTCCGGAGCCGTAATCGTGCGCCGCGATCTCGACCGGCGGGCCCCGCAAGCTATCCGCCACCACCCGGCGATAGCCGAGGGACTTGCCCCACGCCTCGCGGGGGATTCCCGGTGGTGCGCGGCTGGGTTCGATGATTGTCGGGGGTGGCGCGTGGTGGTCCGTCGGATTCCGAGTGGGAGTTGGTCGGGCCGTTCCCGCCGGTTGGGCGAGCGCGGGCCAGCGCCGTTGGATGTCGGGTGCTGGGAGTCACAACGTGCGGACGGCGCCCGGCACACCCTCCGCGCAATATGGATAGCGAGTCACGAAGGGCAAGCGGAAGATCGTATTCCTCTTAATGCCGCGATTGCCGGGGAAAGCCCGAGGTCCTGACGTGGTCACGTGTCATCCGCCTTCGACGCACGCTCAGGGCGCCTACGCCCGCGAGCCCCCTTCCCCACGGGGCCGGCCCGCCGCCGACGCCGAACGCGTCGCGCACCGGACCCCCACCATCGGACTTCTCGCGGGGCCGCTCGTCATCGAGGGAACGCAGTGAAAGCAATAGTCGTCGGCGCGGGTCCTATCGGCTGCCTCATGGCAAAACGGCTCAGAGACCGGGCTTTCGAGGTCGACGTCTACGAGAAGGGGCCGGATCCCAGGCTGCCCGCGTCGGGCTCCCGGCGGACCTATTCCTTCAATCTGACACTCACCCTGCGCGGGACCGGCGTCCTCGAACCCGAACTCCGGACCATGCTCGAGTCCGAGGGTGTGCGGTGCGGGCATCGCATCGTCCATCACACCGACGGGACGTTGTCCGCGCACGCGTACGGCTCCGAGCCCGGGCACCACCTGCTGTCGATCCCCCGTCACCGGGTCCACCACATCATGCTCGACGAGGCCGAGCGCGCCGGGGCGCGACTGCACTTCGGCCACGAGTGCGTACGCGCCGATGCCCGCGCCGGCCGGGCCGTGTTCATCGCCGGCGGCGACCACCTCGTCCACGGACAGGCCGCTCTTCTCGTGGGATGCGACGGAGCCGGCAGCGTCGTCCGCCACGCGATGTCCCGCGGCGGCAGCCGCCTCGACGTCCATCAGGAGTACATCACGCACGGATACATCGAGCTACGGATGCCCGCCGGCCCGCGCGGCCAGGACATCCTGGTCGAGTCCGCCATGGACCCGGATCTCCCTGCCGGGCTGCATGTCTGGCCGCGAGGGGACCACCTGCTGCTCGCCCAGCCGAACCGCGACCACTCCTACTCGGCGTCGCTGTTCCTGCCGATGAGCGTCGACGATCTCGCCGTTCCCAGCTTTCGAGACCTGCCCACGGCAGCGGACACGGAACGATTCTTCCGGACCGAATTCCCCGACATCGCCCGCCTGTTCCCGGGCACGGCTCTCCATTTCCCGCACCGGCCGCCCGCATCGCTCAGGATCATCGAGGCCGGACGCTATCACCACGGCCGAGCCGTCCTGGTCGGCGACGCCGCGCACACGATGGTTCCGTTCTACGGCCAGGGCATCAACTGCGGCTTCGAGGACGCGCACGTCTTCTTCGACATCCTCGACCGCGTTCGCGGACGTCACACGGGGGACTTCGTCCCCGAGACGTTGGCCGAGTTCACGGCGGCACGCGTCGGTCCGTGCCACGCCATCAGTGCCCTCTCACGTGCGCACCTCGACACCTTGGCCGACGACACGACGGACGCGACCTTCGCACACCGCAACCGTGTCGAGCGGTTGGTTCAGGAGGCACACCCGCACGACTTCACCCGGCTCTACGAGAGCGTCGCATTCTCCCGGATCCCCTACGACCGGGTCGTGGACACGCACGACCGGGGCAGGCGGCTGCTGTACGAGTTGTTCCGCACCTTCGATGCCGAGTCCCAGGCGGAGCGAATCGTCGAGGAATTCGGCCGCCGAGTCCGGTCATCGCGACCCGCCGAACTGTACAGCGCGTAGGCATCGCATACCGCCCCACCTGCAACTCTCCGCCCACACCGCGAACGAGGGACGACGACGATCCATGGCCGAATTCGCCCATGACAAGGCCCCGGAACCGGCCGGCCCCTCGGGGCCGGGACTCAACCTCTCGATCGCGCAGTCGCGACAACTGCTGGAAACCGTGTCCGCGTATGTGCTGAGGTTCCACCAAGACCTCGCGGCCGGCGCCTATCCCGCCTCCTACGTCGACGACTCCCTCGACGTCGCGGCCTACTCCGACGGCCTGCGCGTTTCGAAGGAACTACGCGAAGACGACGTCCCCACGGCACCCACGGCCCTCGAACCGCTCCTGGACACGCTCTTCGGGCCGGCGATGACCAACGGCACGATGCATCCCCATCCCGGTTTCATGGCGCACATCCCCTCCGGCGGCCTGCTCCAAAGCGCCGTCGCCGACTTCGTGGCCGCCTCCGTGAACCGGTTCGCCGGTGTCTGGATCGCCGCGCCGGGCTTCCAGCAGATCGAGCGCAACGTCATTCGCTGGTACTGCTCGATGCTCGGATACGACGAGGGGTCCTTCGGCTACCTCACCACCGGCGGCTCCATCGCCAATCTCATGGCCCTCGTCTGCGCCCGCCGACACCACGAGCGCATCTCCCCCGCCCTGCGCACGCCCAGGATGTACGTCTCCGGCGAAGGACACTTCTCGATCTCCAAAGCCGCCCGGACCGTCGGCCTGCCGGCGGCATCGATCACCACCATCACCACCACCGCGAGCCACACTCTGGACGTCGACGAACTCATCGCGACCATCGAGTCCGACCGCGTGGCCGGGCTGAGCCCGATGTGCGTCGTGGCGACCGCCGGCACCACCAACTCGGGCGCCATCGACGACCTGGACCGCATCGGCGCCTACTGCGAAGCCAACGACATCTGGTTCCACGTCGACGCCTGCTTCGGTGGCTTCTTCCGCATCACCACCCGAGGAAAGGCCGCCCTCGCCGGGATCGAACGCGCCGATTCGATCGCGGTGGACGCGCACAAATCCCTCTTCCTCCCGCACGGCAACTCCGCACTCCTGGTCCGGGATCGACGCCGTCTCGCGGACGCCTTCGAAGTCCCCGGTGCCGCCTACCTCCCGGGCCTGACCGAGGATGAGGACGTCGTCGACTTCTGCGGCCTGGGGCCGGAACTCTCCAGGGAGATACGCGGCCTCACCGCGTGGCTCCCGCTGAAGATGCACGGAATCCGGGCCTTCGAGGAACGCCTTGACGCGACCATGGACCTCGCTCACCACCTCGCCGAAGGCATCAGGAAACTGCCCGGCGTCGACCTGGTCCAGGCCCACCCCGCCGTCCTGCCGGTGGTCACCTTCACCGCCGCCGCCGACCCCGCCGACGCCGGACAGGAGAACAAGGACCGGCGGAACGCCCGCTTGTGCGAGCTGATCTGCTCCCGCAAGAACACCTACCTGACCACGACGGAACTCCCCGGCGTCGGTCTGGTCGTACGCGCCTGCATCCTCCACCCGCGCACCGATCGCACGGTCGTCGACCGCCTTCTCGAGGACATACGTTGGTCCGTGACCCGGCTGGCCGCCGGACCGGCGAAGGCATGGTCCTGATCCCGATCGCGTCGAAAGCGAAGACTCGGTCGGACCGGCGTTCCCCGTCCGATCGGCCCGGGCGAGCCGCTCCACACGACCCCACCGGTGCGCGTCTTCACAAGGGCGACAATCGCGCTCCGTTGCGGGAGCCGTTGTCCGCCGCGCTGTCGGCCAGGGTGAGCCCCCGGCTGTCGAACCGCGTGGCGATCACAAGGGCCAGGAGTACCTCCGACACGGCGCCCGGGCTTCCGCCTCGGTGACATCCGGGACCCGTCGGGTCGCGACCGAGCCGCAAGGCGATTTCCCGCCTCCACCGGGGCGCAACGGTTCGTCGCGGATCAGCTCGCTTCCGTTGGGAGGAACCATCCGCTTCAACGCCTCGCGCTGACCGTCAACCATCACCGGAACCGTCGAACATCACGCGAGACACCGTCAGGGATGTCCCAGGACCGAACTGTCAAGCATCTCCCTGGCCCTCCCTTTCGGGCAGATCAAAGGTTCTGTCGCGAGTTCCGCGATCTCCTTCGTGTTGATCTTCATCGGTAGAGAACGACGCGTTTGCGGAGGAGGTCGGGCTTGGCCCGGGTCGGCGCGCATGAACCTGCGGACGGTCTCGGGGTCCCAACCGAACTCGGCGACGATCCCGGTTCCGTAGACGTGGCCCTTCTTCAGAGCGAAGTCGTCGACCCCGAGGGCCCGGACCGTGCGGACCTCCGGGTCGGGCAGGGCCCGGATCAGTCGCAGGAGGGCGTCCTTGCCCAGGCCGATGGCCTGCACCTCGGTGAGACGGGCGGCTGGCCCGGCCGCCGAGCGCGAGGGCGATCGCTTCGCGGATCGTGCGCAGGAGCACGGTGCAACGTCCGTACCGGAAGCGCAGATCGGGTATCTGCTCGGCGAAAGTCCGCTTGTCGCACGCACCGGCATCGCAGAAGAACCGGCGAACATACAGGTGGAGCACTGTCTGCCGGCTCCCGCACCCGTGCGTCCGGCGCAGCAGAGTGAGGCGCAGCTCGAGCGCTGGTCCCGCGTGGCGGGCCCATCGTGCGCGAGGGCCGAGCGCGGGACATCGCCGACGACGGCCCGCGTTCCGTCTGTCTCGGCGCCGCCTCGCCGGCCGCTCGGCGACGAACGTCAGTTCGTCGTTGTCGGGATCGCCGCCGAGAACGGATTGCCCGGCCACGCCCGACTCCCTGCCCTCCTCGTGCTCCGCAGCGGGGTGAACCGCGCCGGCAGGTGCGCCAGGGCGCTGTGGAAGGGGCCGATACGTGCTTCCAATTCTTCCTCGGGGATGGTGAGTTCGAGGTCGGTGCAGCGCCGGATGAGCTGTTCGATCGCGGTGGTGGCGATCACGAGAGCATCGTGACGCACCGGACACGCGTGCGGGCCGGCGGACCAGGCCAGATGCGCGCCGCCCCCGGCGATCCGGTCGGTACCGGGCCCGTTCGGGTCCGTGTTGGCTGCGGCGAAGGACACCATGACGAGGGTGTGCGCCGGAATCGTGGTGCCGTGGAAGTTGACCGTGCGTGTGGGGTAGTGCGGGGCGAAGTTGCTCATCGGCGGTCGCTCCCGCAGGATGCGACCGATCGCGTGCTCGGTACTCAGCGCGCCGTTGGACAGGTCGTTGTAGTACTGGTTGTCGCTGAGCATGAGCGAAAGTGTGTTGGCGATCAGATTGGTGGTCGGTTCCTGCCCGGCGGCGACGGTGAGAACCACAGTGTGCAGCAGTTCCTCCGTGGACAGGTCGGCCGGGTGGTCCAAGAACCAGGACGTCAGGTCGTTGTCGCGCCGCTCGAGCTTGGCACCGACGAGCCGGTTCATGTACTCGTAGAACTCCGCCTCGCCCGCCCCGCTTTCCAGCAGGCTCGCCAGCGCGGTGATCAACTGTGGTGCGGCATCGTCGCGTTGGCCGAAGAGCCGGTTGAAGACGTAGGAGGGAAGCGGACGGGAGAAGTCGGTGATCAGGTCGACCTGCCCGCTGTGGGCGAATCGGTCGATGAGCTGATCGGCGATCTCGCGGACGAGGTCGCGCAGGTGATGCGGCTCGACCAGATCGAAGCAGTCGGTGACCACCCTGCGGTACCGTTCGTGTGCGGTGCCGTCGGTGTACAGCGGGTTGGGACGCGGCCCCAACATGCCGAGGATGGGGTGGTCCGACGACAGGCTCGCGGCCCAGGTCGTGGGATCCTTGCTCCACGTCTCGGTGTCGTGCAGCAACTCCAGCGCTGCCCGATAGCCGATCACCAGATGGCCGTACACCCCCGGCGCGATCTCCACCGGAGCGATCACCCCGTGGTTGGCGCGCATGTCGCGGTAGTGGCCTTGCTGGTCCCGGGCGAACTCCCGGCTGTACAGCTGGTAGGCGTTGGGCAAGTACAGCGGTGTGGTCACGAGGCGGCGTCCAGGCGGATTCGGGTGAGGGCGTGGCGGACCAGTTCGATCAACGCGTCCAGCGAGGACGTGAAGTCCAAGGCGTTGCAGGACACCACGGGAGTGTCCGCGTCCAGGTCGAGGTGGTCGCGCAGTACGTCGGGGCTGACATCGGGTGAGGTGGGGAAGCGGTTGACGGCCACGCAGTACGGCAGTCCGCTGCGTTCGACCAGGTCGAGCGCTTCGAAGCTCGCGTCCAGCCGGCGGACGTCGAACAGGACAAGGACGCCCTTGGCTCCGTAGGAGACGTCGTCCCACGCCTCTTTGAAGCGGCCCTGTCCGGGCGCACCGAACAGGTAGAGGATCGTGTCACCGGGGTCGAGCGTGATCCGCCCGAAATCCATGGCGACGGTGGTGGTCGTCTTCTCGGGAGTGAACTCGAGGTTGTCCAGGGATACGCTCGCGGCCGTCATCACCTCCTCGGTGTGCACCGACCTCATCTCGGAGACGGCGCGGATCAACGTCGTCTTGCCGACGCCGAGGCCGCCCGCGACGACGATCTTGACCAGGTACGTCGACGACTCGTCGAGATACGCCGGTTCAACGGGCGAGGTCGTTCTCGCGAGCCTTGACGAGTCCATTGAGCACTCTCTCCAAAAGATCGACGTCGGGAAGGTCGGCCGGCGGCACGGCCTGCACTACGCCCAGGTCCACCAGGTCGCCGACCAACACGCGGATCACGAAGACGGGAAGGCGCAGGAAGGCCGCGGCATCGGCGATGGTGAGCGTCCCGCCGGCCAGTACCTCCAGGAGCCGAAGGTGGGGTGAGTCCAGGCCGTTGGGTACGTACTCCCCGAGCCGTGAGAGCCTGGTGAGTTGGTCGTAGGTGTTCCGGTGCGTCGCGCTGCGTCCGCCGGTGGCCAGGTACGCAGGCACGGTCCGTGGGGCCTGCCTGCGTGCGTTCATTGGGCGACGTCCTCCCGTGTCTCGGCGCCCACGCCCCGCCCGACCAGCGCGATCAGCTTGAGCATCGAGTAGGCGGCCGTGCCCAGTTCCGCGTCGGGCGTGGTGAAGGCCGCGAGGCGGGTGTTCTTCCCGGCGTCCATGACGATCAGGTAGCCCTGATCGGTGTCCACGACCACATTGCGAATCTCCAGTTCGGCGCCGTTACCGGGAGCCATCGCGCGGACCGTCGCCTTCGCGGTGCTGTGCAGGCCCGAGCCCATGCTCGCGACGCTGTCCTGGGTGTCGACGTCCATCGCGTGGGCACCGGCCTTGAGACCGTCCGCGGTGAAGAACAGGGCGCTGGCGATGCCCGGTTCGGACCTCACGAGTCGCTCGGCCCACGCTGAATGGTCCGGCTGCTCGTTCATCGAGTGACGACGGGCCTGGGTCATGTGGGATTCCCTTCGATGTATTTGGGACGATCGGCGTCGACACGGTGCTGCCGGGTGACATCTTGGAAGCCGGCGAAGCGGTGGCGCACCTCGTCCGCGTCCTGTGGTCGTTCGCTCTCCAGCGATACCGGCTTCGGGTCCGGGCGCTGCCGTCGCCGCCGGGGCATGCCGTCGGGCGCGGTGGCGGGCAGCGCCGCAGCCGCGGCTTCGGGCGTCGACGCCCGGGATTGTTGCCGCAGCAGACCCACGGGTACGGCGGCGGCGGCCGAGACCGGCTGAGTGACGGGATCCATCGACACCAGCAAGTCCTTCGCGATGTGTACGGCTGCGTGCACTCCTCCGTACTGGGACACCGAAACGTTCACGTCGATCGGATACTCGCGTACCAAGCGGCCGATGCCCGCGAAGCCCAGCCGCGGCGGTGACCCGAGCTCGGTCAACAGCACACGCCTGCTGCCCGAGGTCATCCGGTCGACGAACTCCCGGTCGTCGGGATGGATTCCGGGGCCCGCGTCGTCGATGACGACCAAGGCTCCGGTGGCCGTTTCGTGGATCGCGACGGAGACGGGCACCGTTCCCGTGGAGAAGTAGGCGGCGTTCGCCATCAACTCCGCGAGGATGACGGCCACCGGTTCGGCCGCGTGCGCGACCACGCCCACGCGTCGCTCGACGCTGAGGTTGTTCACGGGCCTGATCAGTTGGTAGCTCTCGATGCGCGCCTGGGCGCCGGCGACCAGGTCCTCCAAGTGCGAGTCCACGCGCGACAGTCCGGTCGAGTCGCCGCAGGCGACCGCCATGATCTGCCACAGCCGCTTGGTGCGCTCGTTGAGGTGGTCCAGCTTGACCAGGCTGTCCAGGATCTGCGGATCCTCGAATCGGTCCTGGGCCTCGATCAGGATGCGCTGCATCTGCTGCGAGAGGGTTCGTGAACCGGCCGCCGTGCGACGCAGGATGTCCTGCGCCGCCTCGTCCACGCGGATGCGTTCGTCGCGAACGCCCGAGGCCACGACGTCCAGGATCTGTCGTTGCAGTTCGCCCAGTTCGGTCCCCGCCCAGCGTGGATTGTCCAGGGGCGGCACGGGCACGTGGGGATGCGCGAGGTGGGTGATCAGGCCGGGGAGCCGAACCTTGCCCAGGTGACGCAGCTCCTCGTGGACGTCTCGGAGATCGACACGACACGTGTCGGTCTCGATCCGGAGTGCTTGGAGAGCCTGCTCGGCTCGGGCGGTGCCGACCTCGGCCTCGTGCAATGCCCGTCCAAGGCGGCGTGCACGCCGTTCAGTCCGGATCAGCCAGGGCACTGCGATGACGCCGGCGGCGGCGACGACGGTCAGCACCACGGCGAGTGCGTGGGGTATCTGCATCAGGCGATGTCCAGTCGGGCGAGGGCGATTTCCCTGGTCGATATAGGTGTCGTGCGATGAACTGTCGTGTGGATCGCACCCTTTGGTGATCTCGAATTCGCAGTCGGGATCCGCCTGTGGGCGGCATCGGAGGTGACGCGATTCACGGTCGTCAGGGAACTTTCGCAACCGGCAGGGTCTCTGCGGCCGATGTGTTCCCGGGTCGGGTCTGGTCTCGGTGTGAACGTGAGGGGTGGCGCGCGACCGGGCTGTCGGAATCGGCCGTCCGTGGGAAGACGAACAAGCCATGGGGCCTGCCGACGATATCCGGCCAACCGTTACGATGCATCTATCAGGAAGGAGGAAACAGCACGAAATCAACGCTGTCGTGGCCGAAAACCCGCAGAACTCCTCGCGAACATCCGTAAAACGCGAGGCGAACGTGCCGGCCCGCGCTGCGTGGCCGAACGTGGCTGGGCCCGCGAGGGCGTGCCGCTCGCTCCTCGTCCATCGGCCCGGGAATCACGCCCACGGTTCATCCATCTGCGCCTTCGGTTCGGTCACGTCGACGAATTCCATGGCGTTGCCCTGCGGTTCCGGCAGGCGCGTACGGCGGTACTCGCCCGGAGTGACTCCGTACCGGCGTCGGAAGCCGCGAATGAGGACCCCGGGGTCGGTGAAGCCGACGGACTGGCCGACCGAGCTGACGGAAAGGTGCCGTTGCCGGGGATCGGCGAGTCTGCGACGGGCTTGGTCGAGGCGGGTATCGCGGATGAACTCGGCGGGAGAGCTGTCGCCTTCGCGAAAGACCAGGTCGACGTAACGGGTCGAGACGCCGAAAGCGGCGGCGAGCGTTCTCGGGGACAGGTCCGGGTCGGCCAGATGGAGGCGGATGAACTCGCGCATGCGCGTCGACTGTGCACGCCGGGAGAGTTGCACGTCGGAGCTCCACATACCTGGTCCTGCGGCTGTGCGAAGTGTGGACACGAGCAACTCGTACGTGGTGTGCCCGAGTTCGGCCAGGACCTCGGACGGTCGACCGAGCGGGCTGCAGGCGAGTTCGGTGACGACCGCGGTGAGCACGCGCAGCGTCGGGTCGTGGGCCGGGATGACGCGACCGACGGCGGGAGCTGTGCGCAGGTCCCGCCGGAGCGCGGCGCGTGGCACGTGGATGGACAGGTAGTGGGCGAAGGCGTCGGCGGTGAGCGAGTAGGGCTGGGTCGAGTCGACCAGCACGGCGTCGCCCGGGCGCAGCAGAGCGTGGTGCGTGCCGGCGGCGGCCCGGCTGGGCCGCACTGCGAGCAGGAGGAGGTACATGTCGACCGGATTGCGTCTGATGAGGCGGGGAGTTCGGGCGACTTGTACCGGATCGGAGGCCACATCACTGATGCTGACGGCGCCGAAGTCGTGGACGTTGACCCAACCCGTATAGCCGCGGGGGTCCGGCGGGCGGAACGGGGTGGCGTCCAACTGGAAGATCGCGTCACGCAGGATCTCGCGCCAGGTGTCGACGTCCGGAGCGGAGCCGGCCGAGGGCGCGGCACCGGGGCGCGGCGTCGACCGCCGGCGACCGTCCGAACCGATGCGGTGGCGTGGGGCGTTCCCGGAGCCCAAACCCGCGAGCGACCGCTTCCGTGAACGCGGCGTGTCGGGTTCTCGTGGACCTGTCATGCGGCCAACTTCTTTCCAATGTGGGCATATCGGGGAGCGTCCGCCCATCGACGAGGGCCCATCGTAGGGGCGGCGCGCCGACGGTGTCCGGCCGAGGACGGCCACCGGGAGGTGCGGGGGTCCTTCCGGTCACCGTGCGCGGATCGCCTGTTCGCTGTGCGCGGACCGCCGATTCCAATGCTGCGCCGCTTGCGAGGGTCTCGGTATACGACGCGAGACGGTTTTCGTCGCCCGGCGCCGCTGTGCCGCGCGACCGGGAACGAGACCCGCCTGCGTCGCAGGTGCTTGGTGACACGGAGGTTTTCAGGATGGCTCGCACAGCACGATCCCGGCTTGTCGGCAGGTGGGCGACCCGCCCGTCCGCCGTGCTGTTCCTCGCAGCGGCTCCGCTGCTCGTTGCGGCGCCCGGCGTTGCGGCGCCAAGCGGTGCGGCGCCAAGCGGTGCGCCGGCGGCAGCGGTCGAGAGCGACGCCTACAGTGCGCGCTACCTCGTGCAGCCCAATCCGCTGCCATCAACCAATGGGTTGGCTTTGGATGGCCGGGGGAACCTGTATGTGGCCCAGGCGCTCTACGACCGCATCACGCGGATCGATCTCACCACGGGTGCCGCCGTGCGCATCGCGGACGACACCGATCCGGTGGCCGATGCCTTGCAATCTCCCGACGATGTGGCCGTCGGCCCGGACGGGAACCTCTACGTCACGAACGCCTTGAAGAAGTCGGTGGTCCGGATGGCGCCGGACGGCTCCGCGCGGACCACCATCGCCTCCGAGGTGACCGACGGGGTCACCGGGCCGAACGGCATCGCCTTCGCCTCCGACGGACGGCTGTTCGTGAGCGATCTGGCGTTCGACCCCGCGCACCCGGGTGGCCTGTGGCAGGTCGATCCCCAAGGAGCAGCCGCTCCGAGGCAGCTCACCCACCGGCTTCGCGTGCCGGAGGGCTTCGGCATGGCGTCCGACGGTCTGGCATACATACCGGAGTACTACGCCGGGCGGATCGCCGTCGTGGACCCCGGCAACCCGGGCTCTGTCGCCGGACTCTCCACCCGGTTCCAGGGTCTGGTGTCGGCGGTGAAGGTGATGCCGAAGACTCTCGACCCGGCCGAGTCGTTGGTCCTGGTGGAGAACCTTCCGGGCCAAGGCAATGTGTGGCGGGTGGACCGGGCCTCGGGGAGCAAGACGCTGCTCGCCGCCGGCCGCGGAGCCTTCGACAACCTGGCAATCGATCCGGGCAGCGGCACGATCTACGTCTCGAACTTCGTGCAGGGCGGGATCCAGCGGGTGAATCCGCGCACGCGCACGCTGACCGGGGTCTTCCCGACCGGGCCGCTGGCCACCCCCACGTCGTTGAGCCTCAACCCCGACGGATCTCTCCTCGTCGCCGGTGCCACGTCGCTCGCCTCGGTGTCGCCCCGCGGCCGGGTGACGACGCTCTCGCAATTCCTGATCAGCCGGAACCAGGGCGTCACCCCCGGAGCCGTGCAGATCGGCACCACGTTGTACTACACCGACTGGCTCGACTCTTCGCGTCCCGGACGCCTGATGAAACTCGACCTCCGCACCGGCGCCCGAAGCGTCGTCGCGAGCGGGTTCGTCATCCCCTGGCATGTGCGGCAAGGCCCTGCGGGCACCGTGCTGGTGTCCGACGAGGCACTGGGCAACGTCTACCGCGTGAACGTCGCCGACGGCGCCCGGACGGTAGTCGCCACGGGGCTGAATTCTCCGGCCGGCCTCGCGTACGACGCCCACACGCAGCAGGTCTACATCGCCGAGGCGGGCGCCGGGCGCGTGGTTGCCGTGCCGGTCCAGGGCGGCACCCCCGGCACGGTCGCCGGCGGTCTCGACAAGCCCGAAGGCGTGACGCTGGACGGCCAGGGCCGACTCCTCGTCGTCGATGCCCAGGGCAGTGCCCAGCAGAACCCCGCCGCTCCCGGCAGCCTGCTGCGCGTCGTTCCCGGGACCGCGAGCCGAACCGTTCTGGCGACCGGGCTGCCCACCAAGATCACCGGAATCACGTTGATTCCCGGCTTCACCTTCACGTCGGATGTGGTTGCGCGTGCGGACGGCACAATCGTGGTGAGCGGGGCGGCCAACGGCTCGATCATCGAACTCTCCCCGAACCGCTGACCCACTCGGCACGGGATCCTCGTCCGACGGAACCGGTTCCAGCGTCCGCAGCCCCGCAGCGATGCGGGGCTGCGGGTCCCACTTGGGACGTTCGAGGCCGGGACCTGGCGCTGGGACGCCTGCTGAACGTGCCCTGCACGGACAGGTACGCCAAGGCGACGGTCAACTGGAGTCGGTCGGCGCGCGCGGCATGGGTGAGGTCTGGCAAGGCGTCGACCGCGGACTCGACCACACCGTGGCCGTGAAGGTGCCGCCCATGGAACCGACGCGTCAGGAGCGGTCCCGCCAACGGGGCGGGCACCTGCGCCGGCCCTGGCATCGCGGGCGGACGTCGACCAGGCCAAGGGCCTGCCGATGGCCCGATACGGCGTGGACGCCAACCGCGCGTTCGCGATCCTCTCGCGGACCTCCCAGGAACGAAGCATCAAACTCCGCACCAGCGCCCGCGAGTTGCCCGCATCGGTCACCCCCACCCGGACCGACCACACGCCCGCACCACCGTGAACCAGGCGCCACACGGATCGGGAGGTGCACGTTCGCAGTACGCAGGACCGCGGTGAAGTGGTCGGCCGACCACCCGCCCGCGAAGCGGCGCCCGCCGCCCGCGGCACACCGCAGCGCCGATCCGGTGACTCCCGGCACAACGGCCCGAACCGGCGGCACGGCCCGACACGGCATCGGGCGCGGGCGGCACCCGTGCGGTCGGGCGCCTCCTCCCCCGCCGGAAGGAGACGCCCACCCACCACACGCCATCCCTCCCCGGTCGGGAAACAGAGGGGAACGGCGTCCACCACCCCTGCCCCGCCCGCCACGACCCTCACGCGCCCGACCGAGTGAAACCCGACACCACCGCCCGGACCGACGTCAGCCCGGATCCGACCGAACCCTGCACCGAATACCGGCACGTCCACCGGATCCACGTCCTCCCACAGACCAGCAGGCGGATCGGTGGCGCCACCTGCCTCGATATCGACGTCGAACCGAACGCACCGGGCCCTGACCCGCTACTGAGAAGACACACCCCCCATCGGGAACCGAGCCCGGAAGTCGTACGGGAAACCAGACAGGAAAACCGAGCGAGAACCACAGGCCACCACCGGCACGGCCCCGTTGGTCACGGTCGTCCACGACAGCAACCACGCCCGTGTTCGGCGCACCGGCTGCCGGACCGCCTGCCGCCCGACCGGCACGGCGGGACGAGGGCCGGGTCAGGAGCGTTCGGGGATCTCGCGATCCGGGCTCGCGTACCAGGGGCCTGGTGGACCTCTCCCGCGCCGACGGTCACGGTCAGACCGAAGTCGAACACCTCCGGGCGACCCACCCGGTCCCACCAACGGTAAGCCTTTTCGACCTCGGTCCACAGCGAACGCGGCCCCGGCTGAAGGACGTTCGGACGACGACCATCGGCAAAGCCCGCCGCGGCCACCGAGGGAACCGCACCGCCGGCCGTCAACCACAGCGTGCCGTCACCGGCACCCTCGCCGGGAACCAACACCGGCACACACCCCGGAACCCGCAGACCGACGACGAAGGCGATCGGATCGTGGGGACCACCGACCACGTCCGCCGGTGCCAGCTCGGTGCCGCCGGCACGCGCCACGCCCGGCCATCCCTCGGGGAGGTCGATCACCGGCGGCACCGCACGTTGGGCGCGCAGCTTCATGAACGAAACCGCCATCGTGAACGGCCCACTCGCCCGGCCCAGTCCCGAACTCCGAAAACTCCGTTCCATAGTCGGGTTCAAACCGCTCCGCGAAGTCGGGATCTTGGCCACCGAGACGGTCCATCGCGGCCCGCACACGAGGTTCCCACCCGGGCATGCCGAAGTGGTCGGAGACATCCCTGCTCGGCGCCGCTGCAAGGAGCATGAATTCCTCGGAGGACAACTCCTCCTGCAAATACACCAGGTAGGCGACGCGTGGCCTCACGTGCTTCTCGATCCCAGCCAGTACGCCGCGTCCGAACTGCGCCGGCGTGCCGGATGTCCCCGGATCATCGCCGCGTAGTCGACCCCGGCCCCTGTCACAAACTCCCCGATGCTCAAAAACCGTTACCAACCACAGCGAATGGTGGCCTGTGCCGAGCCGGGTCGCGAACGTCGACCGCGGTCATGGTGGCCTCCGGTTTCACCGATCCCGGTTCGATGATGTCGATCCTGATCTGGGGACTCTTCGGCGGTGTCCTGGTCCTCACGGTGGCAGGCGCCCTGCGTGGCGACTGGTACTTCAGGGCTGACGTCGACGGGCCTGCGATCTGCGCCACGACGATCCGCGGCGAGTACCTCGCCCGTCTGCCCTGGGAGCAGGTGCAGGCCATCGTCATGTGGAAAGCCCAGCACAACCTGTGGATCGGCGTCGTTACCCCGGTGTCCCGACCTGCCGCAACTCGCTCTGCCGCTTGATGAGATCGCGCCGCACGTCACCCTCGTCGACCACAGCCGCCGCCGATCGATCGTCCATCGCCGGGGTATCGACCCCAACCCGATCGGCTGACCGCGCGGTTCCGCAGGGGCCACCGGAATCGTGCAGGAAGCTCGCTGAGACGGGCTCCCGCACAAGCTGCGGCCGGCCCGTCAAACGGCTTCCCCGCCACGCCGGGTGGTCCGCCCACCGGCCATCGAACACGCCCGCCGCGACGCCCCCGGGGAACTCGATCCCGGCCACGCCGTAGGTCTCCGGGTGTGCGCGAGAACGGCAGGCCGACGGGAGAACCCGCCCTCCACAGGCCACCACACCACCGCTGTCGGCGTACAAGTGAACGTTGACCCGTACGCCGACAACCGCCGGATCCTGGACGGCACGCACTGGGCATCCCTGACCACCGGGCGTGGGACAGGGGCACCCTGCCGGAGGCATTGGCACCCCTGCCCGACCCCGACCCGGCCGTCCGGGCCGACGCCGCAACCGACGCGCTCGGGGAGGTGAACCGCCAGACACCATCTACGAGGCCACCGTGCCCGTGGCCCGCTACGTCGCGGCCATCCTCGACCAACCCCACCTCACAGCAGGCGACTTCGACCCCGACGCCGCAGCGCCGTCACGCCCGACCCTGGTGAGACTGCTGGAATGGCTCGGCGACATCACCTACGACGCGGACGACGAATGCGTCGCCATCGGCGAACGCATGCACGGGGAGCGGTTTCTCCACGAGTACGCGGAGATGCGCGCGTTTCGAGACCTGCGGCCGGTCATCCTCGCCGCCGTCCGGCCCTTCCTCGGCCACGAGAACGCGGACGTCCGCGACGCGGCTTTCGTCGCCACCATCCCCCTCGCCGAACACCCTCTCCTGGGCGGGCATCGCAGCGAGCGGGCCGATCACGCCCGCCGCCTCCTGGCCACGAGCACCGATCGCCACAACCGGGACCGCGCCCTGGATCTGGGCGCGCTTGCCGATGGTTGATGGGGGTGGGTCGGTGAGCGCCTCTGCGAATCGATGGGGCTGCCAACGCTCAATGAGCGGCTTGGCCTCGTCGGTCACTTGTCGACGGCTCGGTGGAGAACAGCGCGGAGATGGCCGATGTCGGCGCGGCCGTTGTCGAGGAGGATCGCGGTGCAGAGCCCGTCTGAGGCGGCGACGAGGGCCGCGATGGCCCGGGGGTCGTCGGTGAGGGTGGTGCCCAGTTCGGCGATGTTCTCTCGCCAGCGCCGTGCCACTGGGCGCAAGGCGGGACGGCGGGCGGCAAGAGTCGCCAATTCACGTTCGGCGAGGGCTCGATCCCTTCCCGAGCCGGCGGTCTCGGCGATCAGTTCGGCCAGCCCGGTGAGCTTGTCACCGTCGCCGTCGATGATGGTGCGGACACGGGCGGTATAGGCGTCTGCGACGCTGGTCAGGGCGGCGACCAGCAGGTCATCGAGGGTGGCGAAGTAGTAGGTGCTCAGGGACGTGGTGATGCCGGCCTGTTTGGCGACAGTGCGGTGGGTGACTCCTGCCGCACCGTCGCGGGTGACCACGGCGAGGGTGGCGTCGATGATTCCGGCGCGGCGCTTCTCTCCGCGCGCCCGGCGTCCGTCGGCGTGCTCATCGGGGTCGTTGTCAGCCATGCAGTCCTCCTCGCGCCTACCTCCAGAATAGTCGGACCATTGTTCAAATGTTGGCGTCGATGTCCTGGTTGTGTCCAAGGCGGGGGAAGTGGCGCAGCATCGAAAGGCACAGCACGGTAGCGGCGGCGATGGCCACACCGGCGATCAGGGAAGCGACGTTCAGACCCGTGGTGAAGGCCAGTCGGGCAGCTTCCACGGTCACGCCCGGGCGATCCTCGGCGATCGCGACCGTCGCGCTCAGGCTGTCGGTGAGCGCGTTCGACGATTCCGGCGAAAGCTCCTCGGGCACGCGGACCTGAGCGCGGTACACCGCGGTGGTGAGGCTGCCGAGCAGCGCGACTCCCACGGCGATGCCCAGTTCCTGGACGGTCTCGGACATCGAGGCGGCTGAGCCGGACTTCGATGCCGGGGCCGCGCCGACGACGATGTCGGTGCCGAGGGCGGCGATCGCTCCCAGGCCGAGATAGACGAACGCGAACCCGATCGCGACGGAAACCTCGTCGCCGAGCCCGGCGGTCGCCAGCAACGCATAGCCGACGAGGGAGACACCGAGGGTGGTGCCCATGACGTAGCCGGGTCGAATGCGCCGGGCGATCAAGGGTGCGCCGACCGCGGCGGCGAACATCGCCAGCGCCGGCGGGCCCATCCACAATCCCGCCGCGAACGGTGTGAGGCCTTCGACGAGTTGGAGGTACTGGGTGACCAAATACATGGAGCCCCCGACGCCGACGAGTCCGATCAGCAGCACGAGGAGCGCAACGGTGAAGGCCCGATCGGCGAACAGGGATACGTCCAGCAGCGGGTCGGCCAGGCGACGCTGCCGGCGCACGAACACCGCACCGGCCGCGAGGCCCGCGACGGCGAGCACCACCGGCCGGCCGCCGGTCCCGTGGGCGGCGACGTGCTTGACGGCGTAGATGACCGGCAGGGTTGAAGCCAGCGACAGACCCACGCTGATCAGGTCGAGCCGACCCGCCGAGGGGTCGGCGTACTCGGGCAGCAAGGTGCGCCCGCCGATCAGGACGATGACCGCGATGGGCACCGCCAAGAGGAACACCGCGCCCCACCAGAAGGCGTCGACCAGCAGCCCGCCCACGATGGGTCCGGCTGCCATACCGAGGGCGAACATCGTGGCCCACACGCCGATCGCGACCGCGCGCCGGCGGACATCGGGGAACATGTTCGAGATCAGGGACAGCGTGGAGGGCATGAGCGTGGCGCCGGCTATTCCCAGCAGCGCACGCGCGAGGATCAACAACTCGGCCGTGGGCGCGAACGCGGCGAACACCGAGGCCGCAGCGAAGGCGACCATGCCGATCATCAACAGGCGCCGCCTGCCGATCCGATCGCCCAGGGTTCCCATCGTGATCAACGAACCGGCGATGAAGAATCCGTACGCGTCCATGATCCACAGCAACTGCGCCCCGGAGGGCGAGAGATCGGCCGTCATGCTCGGTGCCACGAGATAGAGCGCCGTCACGTCCAATCCCAACAGTGCCGTCGGCAACGCCAACAGCCCCAATCCCGCCCACTCTCTCGCTCCTGCACGCATCGGCTTCTCCCGTCCGTGTGAGACCCCCGGCAAACAAGTTGAACCATAGTACAACTAGTACTGTCGTTCAAATAGTTTCGCGCCGTGCCGCCGCCTCTCGACCCGATCGAGGTGCTGATCCGCAGTCCCTGGATCGGCAAAGAGAACGGGCCTGCCTCACATCCGGTGGCAGCAGCCGAGGGTTACGGGGCGCCCCAACAGACAGGTCGACGAGCTGACATTCCGGAACGGGTGGGCCGCAGGCGGCGCTGCAGCGGGTGGCCGTGATGCCGGCCGCGCCGGCTCTCGCCCTGGCGCACACGCTCGCGGTCCGGGCGAGGTGGTCGACGCACTTGCGGCTGACACGCCTCCTGCCGGAACCCGTCCACGCCGAGAGTGCTCGCGAGCTGATCATCGGCCTCACGGGGGTTGATGTCCGCGATCGGTCGATGCGGGCCGTCGTCGGCTACCGCTGCACGCGCGACCCGGGTCGTGGCGGCGTCCGACTCGAGGCCGAATCCCGCAATGAACCGGTAGTCGTGCACAACTACGGACACGGCGGCAGCGGTGTGACGTTGTCGTGGAGCTGTGCCGTGCGAGTCGCGGCGATGCTCGGTGGGCCCCAAACCCCAACGACGCCGGCACCTTCGCGACAGCCTATGCATCGCCTCCTGCGCGAAATGGTCGTGGGCGTCCTTGAAGACTTCGAAGCGGGAGACGCCTGACGAGATCGTTCTGGTCTCGACTACTCCCCATCAATCATCGTGGCGTTCGCCCTGGTCGCGAGCGACCAGGGCGTCCAAACCGTCGGCGTGGACGGCATGACCGTCACCGACGTCGAACGGGACGTCGAAGCACCCTGGTTCCTGAACGGCCCGCGCTCGGGCGTGAAGTCCGGCACGTTGCGACGCCCCCCTGTTGACACGCCAACGACAGGCTTCTTGGGCGCCAGAGCACGTCGAGGCCCTCACCGCACTCCGGATGCGGCGGGCGTAGCGCCGACGACCAGGCGCCGGTCTCGGGCACAACCCTCCGGCGAGAATCCTCAGCGCTCTTGCGCAGCTCTCTCGATCCAACACTGCAGGTCGACCACGCCCGCCCCGCGGTGCGCTGTGGCTTGCACAGGTGATGCGGAGGACGTCTTGCAGGACAGCCGTTTGAGGGAAACATCCGTGTCGTCCCGTCATCGACCCCAGAATCGTCCGTTAAGCTCGCGCCGCCATGCAGGTTCCGACTTTTCACGGAGGGCAGGACGGCGAGGATCAATCGCGAGCGTCTCGTCGGAACGCTGACGTTCTGGCTGCGTCCGGCCTTCGCGCTGCGCGTCGTCAATCGGTTTCAGCGGATCCTTGGTTTCGACCGCTCGATGGCCCTGGCGTCCAGCGCTCTCACCGCACTGATTCCGCTGGCGATCCTCGGTAGCGCCGTCCTGGGCGACTTCGTCCGCTACGACTCCGGGGGGCGGATCATCAAGCGCTACCGTCTCACCGGAGCGGGCGCCGAGGCGGTCGAATCCCTCTTCTCCCCTGCCGAAAGCACGAACGCGAGCGTGGGCACCTTCGGGGCGGTGTTCCTGCTGATCTCGCTGCTGAGCTTCGCGCGAGCCGCCCAGCGGCTCTTCGAACAGACGTGGGAACTCAAGCCGCTCAGCGTGCGCAACACGCGAAACGACCTGTGGTGGATCCTCGCTCTCGGTGGCTACACGGTTGTCATCGGGTGGCTTTCCGCCGTTCTCGGCGGGAGCAGGCACGGTGTGGTGGCCGCCGTCGGCGAGGCACCGGTGACCGCCGTGTTTCTCGTCTGGAGCGGCTGGATCCTGTCGGCGAAGCGGATCGTGTGGCCCGACCTGATCCCTTTCGGTGTCACCGCGGCCGTTCTGACAGCGGTCTATTCCGTGGGTGCCGGCCTCTACCTGCCGCGTCTGTTCAACGCCTCCGTCTCGCGCTATGGGGTGGTCGGTGCCGTCTTCGCGATGATCTCGGCCCTCTTCGCGGCCATGCTCGTCCTCGTCGCATCGGCTGCGCTGGGACGAGAAGTACGAGACGAGCTCGGTCGGATCCGTGAAGGCCGACGCCCTTCCGACCACGAGGTCCGCCGGCAGTGGGACAGCGTGGTCGAGCAGACACGGTCACGGTGGCGGGCGGCACGTGAACAGGTCTCCCGTCATCGGACCAACGGTGCGGACCGCTGATGGGCGCGACGGCTGACCAGCGCGTTCTCACAGCGACGCGATAATGGCGTCGCGGATGAGAACAGGGCGCGGATCTTGAGACGTACACGATGGAGGGTCTCAACTCCCGCCGCGGCCAACCCCATGCGCCCGATGACCTCCCTGGCGCCCCCGCGCGTCCACCGCCTGCGCGCGCAACTCGGGTGCCCGCTCCACCACGGTCACCTCGGCCCCCCGCCGGCGCAGCCAGTGGGCCAGCGCGGGCCCCGCGATGCTCGCCCCCGCCACCAATACGCTGGGTCCACCCACTCGCGTCCCCTGCCCGCTCGACCGGATCGCGTACCCTCGGTCGAAGTCGTCGACGCTCATCACTGCCTCCCCGTGCTTCCGCCCGCGCCGGCACGTTCCCGGCACAGACCCATCGCCGTCGGTGTATCCAGCCGTACCGACCACGGATCCGCACGAAACTCATCGGTCACGGCAGACATCGATGAGAAACGCCCACTCCGATGAGACACGCATCGACCCAGAGGGGCGTAAACCAGCCTGTCAGCCAGACCGTCTCCTGAGACTTCGCCAGAGGAACCCGGTCGGTACGAGGAGGCCGAGACCTGGTAGCGGCGTTGTGCCGACGCGGGCGACACGGCTGCGCTGTTCAACCTTGGGTGGCTGTGCAGAACATTGGTGGCAGATCTCGGCTGATTTCGGCAACGCCGCGGCCTCGTCGTGGTTCCCGTGCTCGGCGAACATCCGTCCCAGGTCGGTCAGAGCGTGAACATGCTTCGTGTCGGCAGCGGTCCGCCACAACCGCTCGGCGTCTTGGAAACATCCCAGTTTCCGGCGTCGACGACTCGACGGCACGTCTGCGCAGGCTCACGGGATCCTCGCCGCCGGTACCCCGGCGGGTCTCGGCGGCGCGCGATGCGTGGGTGTGGGAAGTCGCGAGGTGGATGATGAGTCCCGGCCTTGACGCCGGCCTTCGACATCTCGGCCGTGGCCCCGGAGCACATTCGCGGCGCCGTCGGGTCCCTCGGTGAGCTCGCGTCGTCGGCACGTCCACCGGGTGCGTATGGCGGGTGACGCGGTCGGGTCTACTCGTCGTCTCGTGGCGCGCGGACGAGATGGACGATGCCGGCGGGGTTGGTGATCCAGTGTGCGTCCGTGTCGGGGGCGAAGGCCTCGAGTTCGTCCTGGGTGTGGATGCCGCGTTCGGCAAGGTGTCGACGTGCGAGGGGAACGTCGTCGGTGAACAGTTCGAGCCACAGGTCGGCGCGGGCGAGGTTGTCGACCTGGTCGAGCCACAGTTTGACGGGGCCCAGTCGCACGGAGGCGCATCGCGAGACGACGCCGTCGATGCCGGTGCCGGTCTCCTCCACGACGTCCATGCCGAGTGTGTCGCGGTAGAACGCGACGGTCTCCTCGAAGCGGGCCTTGGGGAGTTTCATGGCGACGTTCGCGCCACCGCGGAATGTGGGGGTCACGGGTTGGTCTCCGATCGGCGGTTGAGGTGGTCTTCGAGTGCGCCCAGTCGGTTGTCCCAGTCCTGGGCGAGGGCCGCGAGGAATGCCTGGGCGACGCGTACGGGTTGGGCGTTGGGGTGGAACCGGACGCGTCGTCGTTCGCCGGTCTCGGGGCGGACCAGGCCGGCGTCGCCGAGGAGTGTCAGGTGTTTGGCGATGGCCTGGCGACTGATGGGCAGGCGGTCGGCGAGGTCGGTGGCGGTGGCGGGTCCGCGGCGGGCGAGTTCGGCGAGGATGTGGCGCCGGGTGGGGTCGGCCAATGCGGTGAACACGTCCGCCGCGATGGTCTCGGCGTCGGGTTGGGATGCGGTCATGGCTCAGGCGGACGTGTCGAGGAATTCGACGAGTTCGGCGAGTTCGGTGCGCCAGCCCTCGACGTTGCCCGTGTAGGCCGTCACGGGGTCGTCGCCGGCCCCGAGTTGCGCGAATCCCGTCTCGACGACGGTCAGACGGGTGCCGGTCCCGATCGGGTCGAGAGTGAACTCGACGTAGGTTCGCCGCGGGTCGTCGGCGGGCAGTCCCTCGATCGCCCAGGTGTAGCCGAACCGATGTACGGGTTCGACGATCTGGATCCACAACGTGGAGCGGCCGATTCCGTCCCAGTGCACGTGTGCCTCGCCGCCCGGGCGCAGGTCGATGTCGGCGTTGTCGCCGAACCAGCCGCCGAGCCCTTCCGCCGTGGTCAGGGCTTCCCAGACCTTCTCGGGGGGATGAGCGAGGTCGAGCACGCGCTCGATTCGATCGGGGATGGTCACGAGCCCCTCCTGGATGGCAATCGTCGGGTTGCCATAAATATATAGCAACGCTTGGGTTGCGACAAGCGTGGACGACACGATCGCCCGCCGCCCGCCGCTCGCCTGACACGGACGGCGGCCGGGCACCCCGGGACCGGACGGGCCGTCGCCCCGATCGTCGCGCCGAGGGCGCCACCCGGCGAGTCGGGTCGACTCGGAATCGACACCCGGACTGCGGCCCCGCGCAGGTCGGGCGTCGACGGCGATCCGTTCGGAGAGTTCGAGGTCCACCAGCCCGTTGACGAGGCTCCGCTGGGAGGTTCCGGCAAGAGTGCCGCAACCACCCGGGAGAGCATCGTGGCGGCGTGTCAGGTCTTGGAACCGCCCAGTGGTTGCGTGACTGCGGATGAAGCGTCATCGCGCTCGTGGCACACTCGTCCGCCGCCGGTTACTCGACGGTTGATTACCGGCGCGGCACGAGCCCACCAAGGGCACCGGCGGGTGGGCGTTGTCGGCGACGGGCTTGAGAACCTCCCGGCCGGCCATGGTGGCCATCGCGGCGGGATCCGAGGCCTTGACTGGCGTACGCGTCGCCCTCTGCGCGGACGGGGACGTTGCAGGGCAGTAGCAGGCGATGAAGCGGTCCGCCTCGATCGCCCGGTGAGCCAGGGGGGCTCGCGGGCGCCGAGGACCAGGTAGGTCCCCACGTCGTGGCCGATTGTCTCCCTCCGCGTGGCCTGCGCGTCGATCTCGGTCAGGATGCCGAAGCCCTACTTGGCCAGGGCCTCGCGTACGCCCCTCACGGTCTCCTCGAAGTCGCCGTCCACGTGCACGGTGCGGCTGTGGGTCATCGTCATCACCTCTTCCTCGTCTGCTGGTCCCGCTGGGCGCGGAAGCCGCCGGATACCCGTCCGGGCACGGCGACCGACCCACGGAATATACCCCCGGGGGTACGGGTGTTACAGTGGAAATTGATACCCCCTGGGGTAATTTTCAGTGCGAAAGGAGCATCCGCGTGTTCTTCGTTGACACCATCGAGCTGGAAGGTCTCGGCAACCGCAGCTACCTGGCCGGCGGTGAGGACGCGGCGGTGGCGGTGGACCCGCCACGTGACATCGACCAGGTCCTGGCGGCAGCCGCCCTGCGCGGCGTGCGGATCTCGCATGTGGTGGAGACCCACATACACAACGACTACGTCAGCGGTGGCCTGGAACTCGCCCGGATCACCGGCGCCCGGTACCTCGTACCGGCCGGTGCGAACGTCCCGTTCGCGCGGGTGGCTGTCGCCGACGGCGACACCGTGGAGATCGACACGGGCAGCCGGGTGACGCTGGTGGCGATCGCGACCCCCGGCCACACCCCGCACCACACCTCCTACGCGCTGCGCGAGGCGGGGCGCCCGGTGGTCGTCTTCACCGGCGGGTCGCTGCTGATCGGCACGGTGGGCCGGCCGGACCTGGTCGAGCCGCGCCTGACCGAAGCGCTCGCCCGCGCCCAGCACGCCTCCGCTCACCGTCTTGCCGTCGGCCTTCCGGACGACACCGCGGTGCTGCCCACGCACGGCTTCGGCAGCTTCTGCTCCTCGGCCCAGTCCGAGGAGGAGGAAACCACCATCGGCAAGGAGAAGAGCGCCAATGCGGCTCTCACCGTCGATGTGGACACCTTCGTCGCCGACCTGCTGGCCGGGCTGGAGGATGTGCCCGCCTACTACGCGTACATGGGCCCGGCGAATGCCGCAGGCCCGGCGCCGGTGGATCTGACCCCGCCCGCGCTCGCGGACCCCGCCGAGATCGCTACGCGGCTTGCCGCCGGGGAGTGGGTGGTCGACCTGCGCAACCGAGTGGCGTTCGCCGAAGGGCACGTGGCCGGGTCGTTCAATTTCGAGGCCGACGGCAAGATCGCCACCTATCTCGCCTGGATGATCCCCTGGGGCAAGCCGGTCACCCTGCTCGCCGAATCGGCCCAGCAGCTCGCCGACGCCCAGCGTGAGCTGGTGCGGGTGGGTATCGACCGGCCGGCCGCCGCTGCCACCGGTGGCCCCGCCGTCTGGCTGCCCGCCGGTGAGGAACCCGTCTCCTTCCCGCGCTCCACGTTCGCCGGACTCGCCGACCGCGGCATCGACGACGTGGTCGTCCTGGATGTGCGCCGCGACTCCGAGCGGGCGAACGGCTGGATCGAGGGATCGGTGCACATCCCCATCCACGAACTCCGCGGCCGCCTCGCCGAGGTACCGAAGGGAGAAGTGTGGGTGCACTGCGCCGGCGGCATGCGCGCCGCGATCGCCGCATCCCTGCTGGACGCGGCAGGCCGGAATGTCGTCGCCGTCGACGACGGCTTCGACGCCGCCACCAACGCCGGCCTGCCCCTGACCACCGGCTGACACCCACCCCCAGCACCGCACGAGAAAGGGGAGAACGTCATGTTCCCCTTCCGCCGCAACCAGCGCCGCGTCAGCGCGGAACAGGCCCGCAGCCGCACCAGTGGCCTGGCCCCCGACGCGATCCTGCTCGACGTCCGCGAAAGGCCGGAGTGGAACGCCGGCCACGCCCCGGGCGCCGTGCACGCCCCGCTGTCGCAGCTCGTCGCCGGCGGCGAGCTGCCGCCCGGAGCATCGGGCCGGCCACTGGTGGCCATCTGCCGCAGCGGACGCCGCTCCCAGCAGGCGGCCGAACTCCTTATCCGGCGCGGAGAGCGAGCGGTGGACGTCAAGGGCGGCATGAACGCGTGGGTCGCCCGCGGATACCCGGTCAGCGACGAACGCGGGAACAGCGGCCGGATAGCGTGAGTGCCCTCGTTCTCGCCCTCATCGCCGGAGCCGTCATCGGCCTCGCTCTCGGAGCCCTGGGCGGCGGCGGCAGCGTCCTGGCCGTACCCGCGCTGATCTACCTGCTCGGCTTCACCCCGGCGGCGGCCACCACCGCCAGCCTGATCATCGTGGCCGCCACCTCCGCCACCGCCCTGTACGCCCACGCACGCGACGGCCACGTCGCCTGGAAAGCCGGATCACTCTTCGCAGCCGCAGGCATCATCCCCGCCTACCTCGCCGGAGCAGCCTCCAGTCACGTGCCCGAAGCAGCCCTGACCACAGCGTTCGCGGTGATTGCAGCACTGGCGGCCCTGCGCATGCTCCGTCCCTCCCCGTCCGAGCCGGCAAGCCGGACACGGCCCGGCAAGGCAGTCGGGGCAGGCGTCGGTCTCGGCGCGGTAACCGGATTCCTCGGCGTCGGAGGCGGATTTCTCGCCGTCCCAGCCCTGGTGGGCGTGCTCGGGCTGACCATGCGACGGGCGGTGGGCACCAGCTTGCTCGTCATCACCGTCAACTCACTCGCCGCTCTGACAGCCCGCGCGGGAAGTGGCGGCGGCCTCGACTGGGCGCTGATCGGACCCTTCACCGGAGCGGCGATCCTCGGCGCCTGGGACGGCAAACGCCTGAGCGCCAAGGTCTCCGGCAACAGCCTTCAAAAGGTCTTCGCCGGCGTGCTGCTGGCGGTGGCCGCGTTCATGCTCATCGACGTGATCACATGAACACGGCAGCCACCACCGCCGTCAGGCCAGGGACAGGAACAGCTTCTCCAGCCGGGCCCGCATCTGGTCGCGGTCACCGGCCGCCTGCCCGCCCTCGGCCATGCAGTACTGCAGCCCGGTAGCGATGATCGCGAACCCGGCCCGATCCAACGCGCGGGAGACCGCCGCGAGCTGCGTGATCACATCCTCGCAGTCCCGACCCTCCTCAATCATCTTGATGATCCCCCCGATCTGCCCCTGAGCCCGCCGCAGCCGGTTCAGTACCGACTTCAGCTCATCGGCCGCCATCTCAAGCTTCACCATCCACCTCCACCGAGTAGATACCCCTAGGGGTATCATACCGGGTGCGGGCACCCGCCCCGGAACGCCACGGAAGGACCACCCCGCATGAGCATCTCCACCGCCCTCATCCCCGCCCAGGCCGCCGCCCGCCTCGACGAATACACCGTCATCGATGTGCGCACCCCCGGCGAATACGCCGCCGGCCACCTCCCCGGCGCCCACAACATCCCCCTCGACCACCTCCACGCCGCCCTGCCCGCCCTCAAGTCAGCAGCCGCCCGCAGCAACCTCCTCATCGTCTGCGCCTCCGGCAACCGCTACACCACCGCCTGCGCCGAACTCGCCGCAGCCGACATCCCCGCCACCACTCTCACCGGCGGCACCACCGCCTGGGCCGGCGAGGGGCACACCCTCCACCGCCCCGAAAACGCACGGGCCCCCTGGCCCATGGAACGCCAGGTCCGCCTCGCCGCCGGAACTCTCGTCGTCCTCGGCCTCGCCGTTGGCAACCGCTGGCGCCCCGCCCGCTGGCTGTCCGCCGCCATCGGGGGCGGCCTGGTCTTCTCCGCCGCCACCAACACCTGCGGCATGGCCGCCGCCCTCGCCAAACTCCCCCACAACCAGCCCCGCACCACCGACCTCGACGCCGTCATGCGAGCCCTGCAGAACTGACCGACGGATAGACGAACTTGAGGCCAATCACCAACGCCCATACGGGCCGGCCCGGAAGGCGTTCATGTCGCGCACCGTACGAGCCACGATGTACAGGCGCACGGACTCCTGGTTCGCGCGCTACGGGAGCGTTTCCCACGGGCGGGGACAGCCGCTATTTCACCAAGACAAGGGCTCGGTGCTCGCGCCGCGGCAAATCTGCGCCGCCCGGCCGCCGCCCCAGATGGTCGGGGGTGAGCGTGTTGCCGAGCAGGGCGTGGTCGCATCGGCCACGGTCATGATCGTCATCCGATGTCTGGGGTCAGGTCGCCGGTGCCCATCGGGAACCAGACCACGTCGGCCTGAGCCTGTCTCCCGTCAGCGTCAGGGTGAACTCGGCGTCGGCGGATACGGCACCAAGAGGTCGACGGGCACCGAAGTCACTGCCCGATCCTCGACGTTGTCGGGAGCGGAGACCACGAGCAGGAACGCGATCGCCGCCTGGGTGAAGTGCTCCACCGCGTAGGCGCAGGCGGATCCGGTGCGCTCCGGCGTGATCGGGTCCGGCGACCCCGGCCGATCGGACCGCCACAGCACACGTAGCCACAGTCACCCGTCGGTCCGTGCCAGGTCAGCGTGACGGAGCCGTAGCGGGCGATCTGCGGGAGGTTCGGAACGAAGTCGGTGAATCAAGCGGGCTGTCGGCGAGACGCGTCATGTCATCGCCCCTCCTGTGTTTCGCCGGACTGTTGCGTCGGCTTCTGCTTCAGGGTGAGATATCCGCTCCGCGCGTCCGGGGCCTGTGTCGTCAATCGTGCCTCGGCCGTGCCCGCCGCGAGCGTGTAGTGGTCCCATGCCGCGTCCGACGGACCCCGCACGACCGGGGCGCGGCGGGGTCACGAACTGCCAGTCCCCCGCCGCGTCCGGGGTGGGTAGGGTCAGTTGTGGCAGGGCTGCGGTCGCCGACGGCCGGGTGTCGGCGGGCTGCGTGCGGGCCAGGACGGGGCCCAGCGGGACGGCCAGGGTCAGCCGTTGCAGATGCTCCCCGACCGCGGCGGGCGGCACCCGCAGGCGCACCACCGGAAGGATGTCGGTATGCGCCGTGATAAGCACCATGCGGCTCGTCGCCCGCCTCTACATGCAACCCGCCACCCTCACCCGCCCGGCCCTGTCATCGCTCCTGCTGGACCGGGCCTTGATCTTCACTCCGAGGAAGTAGCCCCGAACACGGCAACGACACGCGGCGATCGGGAGTCGGTCAACGCGGCTCCGGACCACCTTCGACGCGTCGTTCCACCAAGGTGACCCGGACGGTCGTGGCCATCTCACCGGTGAGCCGATCGATCTCGACCAACGCCCGGCCGCTGCGCCGTCGCAGGGTGCGGGAGACCTGCCCCAACCCGGCGTCCGGCCGAGCGGCCGCGGTCGCGGTCGCGGAACCGGGTGCGAATCGCGGCATCCTCGGCCCTGATCCGCCGGACGAGTCGGTCCAGTTCGCCGACCCCGTGCGCAGACGGCATGTCGGCGTGCGGGGGGTGGTCGATGTCGACCTGGCCGTCGCTGATGTCCTCCACGCGACCGTCGCGTGGCACCGCCAATACGACACCACCGGCTGCGAACAACCTGCGGCCCGAGTCCTCCCCCGGCGCCGGCCGGACATCCCGAACCACGCCGACATTCGCACCGTCGACTGGGCCCGTGTGGAATCGGTCGACGTCGGTACCGCCGGTTTCAGAGCTCAGTGGGTTGGATCGAGGTGTCCGTTGAGGTGGTCGTAAGCGATGTGGGCGTGCAGGCGGACGCCGGTTTCCAGCGGGGCGTCATCGGCGTAGAAGCGCGGGTTGTGGTTCATGGCCAGGCCGCGACCTCCGGGGACGGGCTCGGGGCGCCCGTGGGCGTCGAGTCGGGCGTCCTGCACGCCGAGGACGACGTAGAGGCCGCCGTAGGTGTTGACGAACTCGGAAATGTCGTCGTAGCCGAGGGTCGGCACGGTCTCGACGACCTTGTCGCCGCCGACGACGCGTAGCAGGGTCGGCAGGGCGGCGTCGATCCAGCGCTTCTCGTTGTGCACCGCCGGGACGTGCTGCAGGTAGTCGATGGCGGCCGTGCAGTCATACGCACGGGCGGTGTTCTCGGCGAGGGTGGTCAGATGGCGCCGGAGGTCGACCATGTCGGATTCGACGGTGCAACGGATGGTGCCCCACAAGGTGACGGTCTCACCGATGATGTTGAAGCGGCCGACATCCTCGATGTGCCCGATGGTGACGGTGACCGGGTCGAACGCGTCGACCCGGCGGTAGAGCTGGCCGATGCCGGTCATGATGGCGGCGGCTGCGGGCATGGGGTCGATGCCCTCCCACGGGGTGGAGCCGTGAACCTGCTTCCCGGTGACGGTGATCTTGATCAGGCAGGACGCGCCGAACTGGTTGCCGACGCGGTAGCCCACACAGCCCTTCGGGTACGGCACGACGTGCATGCCGAAGACCATCGACGGGGTCGGGTCGGCGAACGCGTCCTCGGCCAGCATCCGGCGTGCGCCACCGGTCTCGTCGACGGGCGGGCCTTCCTCGGCGGGCTGGAAGACGAACATCACCGTGCCGTCCAGGTGTTCGCGGACGCCGGCCAGCACGGTGGCGGCACCCATGAGCATCGCGGTGTGACAGTCGTGGCCGCACGCGTGCGAGACCGGGAACGGCCCGCCCGGATAGTCGTTGTCGACGACCTCGGCGACGAAGTCGGCGCCGCACAGGTCCGGCACCGGAAGTGCGTCGATATCGGCGCGCAACGCGACGACCCGCCGTGCCGCCCCCTGCCCGCCCCCTGCCGCGGTACCGCGCAGAATCCCGACGACCCCGTGCCCGGCGATGCCGGTGCGGACCTCGTCCAGACCGAGCGTGCCCAGGTGCTCCGCGATCAACCGGGCCGTGTTCGCCTCGCGATTGGACAGCTCGGGATTGCGATGGAGGTGACGGCGCCAAGCGACCACCCGGTCCGCGACATCCGCCGCTCGATGGTCGAGTTCCGCGTGGATATCGCCGGTGGCCCCGGAGGCAGTGGTCATGGCAGCCGTCCCTCACCTCACTCGTAGGCCACCGCAACCGCAGCCACTGCGTGCGACGCTAGACCGCCCCGGACGCGGCCGCACGTCAAAGAGGCCGACCGGACGATCCGCGGGCAAGACACGCCACTCGCGGTCCTGATCCCACGCGAGCGTCCTCCAAGCCTCGGGATCCGGGCCGTCCCCGAGCTGCCTCACGGTGTCGCCGCCCCCGTCGCACCCCAGGGCCGAAACCCGCAGCCCGATGTGACCTGATCGGGCGGACCGGTCCTCTCCCGGACCTCGCGCAACGGCCGTCGCGCTTTCGTGATCGACGATCTCCTGCTCGAGATCGGGCAGGCGGTCACGGAAGCCGGGTGGTGGATCCGCGTGTACGTCGTGTACGAGTTCAGCGGCCGAAGTGGGAACCGCCGCCGCCGGTTCTTTCCCGAGTCCTTGGGGATCCACGCCTGCGGCGACCGCTTGGCGGAGCCCTCGTGCGGTGTCGATGTCCGGGTCGGGTGCGGAGTCGGCGATGTAGACCCGCGGGTGCGGGCTCAGGCTGTTGCGTGGAGCGAATGCCTTTCGATCCGCGAGGCGACCAGGATGCTCACGCCGGCTGCGTCGTCCTGGGCTCGGAGCAGGCGCAGAACCCGGTCTCGGCCGATTCGCTTGCGGCCACACGTCCGAGCCCCTTCGATCACGGCGCCGGATCCACGGCATGCAGGACCGCACGGTCCTCGTCGCCGGTGAGCAGGAGCGCGGCCGGCGCCGACGCTCCAGGGGATGGCGGCATGGTCGGGCACCGCGACGACGCCGGACGTCGTCCACGCGACGGGATGGTGGTCGCGCGTGCCGTATACACGACCACCGGCGACGGAGCGGGCCACGAAGCCCGGGGTGACCGACGGGCGCCCTGCGGCGAGATCGACGACGACGGGTCCCAAAGCCACGAGGGTATCGCCGTCCGCGCGGATCCAGGCGCTCGTCAGGGACCCGGCGGGGGCGTCGGTGCCGGCGAGTACCCGGCCGGGAGGACGAGTCGTGCAGGGCGAGTGTCTCACTGCCGTCTCCAGGGCCGGACCACACGACGGCGACCGTCCCGTACCCGCTGCCGGCCATACGCAGTATGCGCGCACCGGGGCGCGGAGGCAGCGGAGTCACCACGCGTGTCCGCCCGTCGAAGCCGAGCAACTCCCAGGGTCCGACGGTGCGTCCCGCGAGAACGTGCGCCGCGTCGGCGGCCATCGCAACGGTTCCGGGAGACAACCGAATCGGAACGAGGACATCGCCACGCAGAGCGGCGGCCGATCCGTCGGCCCCGGTCACCAGAGGGAGGGCGCCCGCGTGGCTGACGCGGGCGCCGGGCGCGAGTTCGATGGTGGTGAGCGGACGCGAGGGGTCGCGAAGCGCGCTGTGGGGCCCGCACCACGAGTCGGCCCGCGGTCTCGGCGACGAGCACCGGTGCGGCCGGGTCGCCGGTCGCGTGCAGCACGGTGTTGCCCGCCGGCAGCGGGTCGCCGCCCCCATCGATCCGCCCGTCGTGCGGGTCGAGAAGGGCGACCCGACGGTCCGGTGTGAGGACTGCCGGCATGCCCCCAAGTGCCGCCACGCTCGGCCGACCGGCTGCCGGCGGCGCGATCGACCGCGACCAGGCGGACGTCTGCCGCCGGCCGGCCGGAGCGGTGACCGCGGCGGGATCGGCACGCGGGGTCGTGCTCGGTGAGGACCCTGCGGATTCGTCGTCCGGCCGTGCGAGGACCCCGACGACCGTGATCGTCGTGGCGACCGCGAGAGCGATCGCGGCCGGCGCGACGCGGATGCGGAAGCGGGCCGCACGCCGCCGCGCGCGTACGGCGACAACGCCGTATGACGCTCGGGGGCGGCCATGGCCGGTCGGGTTTTCGCAGCCGGCGGACGAGCACTCGGCCGCGGCCCGCTTCGGCCATGGCCCTCATCGGCCGGGCGAAGGAGCACGCTTCGATGCCGGTGCCGTGACCGCCTCGGCGAACGCGGTGTCGAATCAACCGTTGTCGGCCTTCACGCACCCTGACCCGCGATCCGCAGGAGAACCCCGCAGAGACCGGACGTCCGCCGTGCTGCCGAACGCGCGACGACACCCGCTACATCGCTCCAACGGCAACCATGTCCGTCCCGAGCGGCGAGACCGTCCCCACCATCCTGCACCACTGATTCACTCCAACGGGGGAATCGGGGCGATACCCGCGTGTGCGGAGGAGTCCTGGCGCGATGGTGGATGGGAAGACGATGTCCGCGTCCGATCTCCGGCTCGATTCGGATCCGGGTTCGCTCGTCTCCGGGTTCCGGTTCGACAGGCGGCCTGGTTCGTCGTCCTCATCATTCAGAAACACGGCTCTTCTCAGGGGGACTCATGGTCGGCGTCGTGCGTCGGGACATCCACGCGGAGGGTGTGGGAGGGGGTGTCGGTCTGACCGCACTGATGGTGGCCGCGGCACGGGCGATCGAGACCCACCGCCACGACAGCCTGGCGCGGGACGTCTACGCGGAGCACTTCGTGCTCGCGGCCCCGGCGTCCGCCGGATGGCCGGTGCGCATGGAGCAGGTCCCGGACGGGGACAAGAACCCTTTGTGGGGGCGCTTCGCGCGCTACTTCGGTCTGCGAACGCGGGTTCTGGACGACTTCCTCCTTCGGTCGGTGCGTGCCGGCGTGCGCCAAGTGGTCCTGCTCGGGGCGGGCTTGGATGCTCGTGCGTTTCGACTCGAGTGGCCGTCCGACTGTGTGATCTTCGAGATCGACCAGGAGGGTGTACTGGCGTTCAAGCACGATGTGCTCGGCGGTCTGTCCGCCGTGCCGAAGTCGGCCCGTGTGCCGATTCCGATCGATCTGCGCGGCGACTGGGTCGGTGCGTTGACCGATGCCGGATTCGAACCGGCCGCTCCCAGTGTCTGGTTGGCCGAGGGGCTGTTGTTCTACCTGCCCCGCGTCACCGAGACGTATCTGATCGACGCTGTGGATCGATTGAGTATCGGAGGCAGCGCTCTCGCGTTCGAGGTCAAGCTGGAAAAGGATCTGTGGGAGTACCGGGACAGTCCGATCTACACCTCGACGAAGCACCAGATCGGCATCGACCTGCTCGACTTGTTCGCCCGCGACTCGCGACCCGATTCCGCGGGCGAGTTGGCCGGCAAGGGCTGGTCCACCTCGATCCACACCCCGTTCGAATTCACCCGTCGGCACGGGCGCGGTCCGCTGCCCGAACACAACGACGCGCTGGCGGGCAACCGCTGGGTTTTCGCGAACAAGCCCGCGGGATGATCTGCTTGTCCGTCGTTGTCCGACCGGCCCGGCTCACTCCTCGCGCCCTACGGGATCAGGACGGGTTTCACCACCAGGCCCGCGTCGCAGTCCCGTTCGGCGTGGTTGATGTCGGCCAGCGGGTAGGTGCGGATCAACCGGTCGAAGGGGAAAAGCCCGGCCCGCCACAGTGCCGTCAGTCGAGGAATCAGCAGCGCGGGGACCGCATCGCCTTCGCAGATGTGGAAGATCCCGCGGCCTCGGTCGAGTGATCCCGGTTCGAGCGACAACGCGGTGTGTAGGCGGGCCACCAGGCCGAGCCTGCCGGTGGGGCGCAGGGCCCCCAGCGCGTCGTTGATCAGCTGCCCGGAGCCCGTGGTATCCAACGCGTAGCGTGCGCCTCCGTCGGTCAGTCCTCGGATGCGGTCGGGCAGGCCGGTTGTCGAGGCCGGCAACGCGAGCGCGCCGAATCGTTCGGCGAGTTCCAGCCGTTCGCGATGACGATCGACCGCCACGACGAAGGCCCCGGCGGCGTGGGCCGCCATCGTCGCGGCCAGGCCCACCGCTCCCGCACCGAAGACCGCGAGGGTGTCGCCGAGGCCGATCCCGAACGAGTTGAGCACCACGCCGGCACCGGTGAGGAATCCACATCCGAGCGGTCCGAGCAGTTCGACGGGCAGGGCGGGGTCGACTCTGACCGCGTTTCGAGCCGAGACCATCGCATATTGGGCGAACGCGGACTGGCCGAACCACTGCGGCGCCAGTCGGTCCCCTGCCGTGTCGGTGAAGCGTGCCGGGGTCTGTGGTCGTGCGCCATAGAGGTTGAGCGGGGCGAAGGAGTCGCAGTAGGCCGGGGATGCACCCAGGCAACTCCGGCAGTGTCCGCAGGAGTCGAAGCTCAGTACAACATGGTCGCCGACGTTCAACCCGGTATCCGGGCCCCCCGTCTCGACCACGACCCCCGCCCCTTCGTGACCGAGCACCGCCGGGAGCGGTGAGCGGCCCGCGGAGTGCCGCACCGCGAGATCGGTCCGGCACATCCCACACCCCGCGATCTCGACCAACACCTCGGCGGGCCCCGGGCCGCCGTCCAGGTTCACCGTCTCGATGGCGAACCGGCCCTCGTAGGAGCGCAGTACCGCGGCGTCGAACCTCACGGACGCTCCCTCCGCGGTGGATTCCCGTCCTGCCGGCGTCCGTCCGGATCCCGGCCCTGTCGTTCCTCGGCCGCTGGTTCCCTCTCCGGCGCGGGCCTGTGCACCACGAACGGTCTGAGGTTCCCATACAGCCCCCAGGGCCCGCCCGCGACGCCGACGCCGCTGTCCTTCGTCCCCGCAAAGGGTTGCGCGAGGGACAACTCGGCGTGGTGATTGATCCACGCCGTCCCGCACTCCAGTCGCTCTGCCACAGCCTCCGCCCGGTCGAGGTCGGTGCTCCACACCGAGCCGCCGAGCCCGAAGCCGGTGCCGTTGGCCGCCGCCACGGCCTCGTCGAGGTTGTCGTACGGCAACACCGGCAGGACCGGTCCGAACTGTTCCTCCACCACCACCGGGCTGTCCGGCGGGACATCGGCCAAAATGGTCGGAGCGAAGAAGTAGCCAGGCCGGTCGAGGCGCCGACCGCCCGCCGCCGCTCTCGCGCCATCACCCAGCGCCCGCGCCGTGTACCGCTCCACCCGTGCCAGTTGGGGAAGGTTGTTGAGCGGCCCCATCTGCGTACCCGGGTCGAGCCCGGCGCCGACCACCACCGCCCTCGCGCGATCCACGAGGGCCTCCACCACCCGCGCGTACAGTCGGGCCGGAGCGTACACCCGCTTGATCGCCATGCAGACCTGCCCGCAATTGCGAAACGCGGCCCAGAACAGGCGATCCGCGATGTCGTCCACGTCCACGTCGTCGAGCAGCACGGCGGCGTCGTTGCCGCCCAACTCCAGGGTCACGCGCGCCAGCGAGGCGCCCGCGCCGCGCGCGACGGCCCGTCCGCCGGCAACCGAACCGGTGAACGTGACGTGCCGGATTCCCCGATGGGCCGCGAGGCACGCGCCGAGCGGTTCTCGCCCCGTGACGACCGTCAGGACGTGCTCAGGCAGGGCGGTGGAGACGACGGATCCCAGCAGTTGCGTGGCCAGGGGGGTGAACGGGGAGGGTTTGAGCACCACCGTGTTGCCCGCGGCGAGTGCGGGCGCGAACTTCGCCGACGCGAGTTGGAGGGGAAAGTTCCACGGGACGATCGCGGCCACCGGCCCCAGCGAGCGCCAGCGGATCTCGCCGCGCACCGGCCGGTCGTCGACGATCGGCTGCCTGCCCGGATCCAGCGCGGCGAAATAGCGCAGACGTGCCACCGTGCGGGTGACCTCCGCGTGCGACTCGGCCAGCGGCTTGCCCTGTTCCCGCGTCAGCAGCGGAGCGAGGTCGCCCGCGGCCGCCGCCACCGCGTCGGCCGCGGCGAGCAGCGCGACGCCCCGTGCGGCAGAGTCGGCTCGCCATGCGTGCCAGGCATGGTGGGCCCGGTCGACGACGGCGTCCAGTTCCCGCGACCGCCGGTCGCGGGCCTTCTCGAAGGGTTCACCCGTTGCCGGGTCCACGACGGGGAAGCGCCCGTTGCCGCGCTCGGACACCTCGTGTGGAACCTCGATCGCCACCACGGCCCTCAGGCCGCGCCCGCGGCGGCATGCGCGCGGGCCTGCCGGTCCATCTCCGCCCGGAAGTCGGCCACCAACCGTGCGTCGATCCGCCCCCTGGTACGGTCGCCGCCCACACACACCGCGCCGCGCACACCCACGATGTCCGTGCCCATGGCGGTCAGTTCGCCGACATCGCCGACCTTGATGCTGCCCGCGAGGGCGGCGAGCAGATCGGCCTCGTGGGCCAACCGTACGAACTCGGCACAGACATCGGGCGGAACGTGGTCGAACAGCCGTGTCCCGTCCTTGATCGCGGTGTCGAGCATGGCCGCGTCGGAGCCGGAGCGATGGGCGATGTCGGGGAGCGCGAGCGGATTCACGCACCCGACCCGGTGAGCGTCGGCATAGCCGGAGGCGACGACGAACGCGTCCGGCCGGTGGTCCTTCACGGCCCGAACAACCCCACGCATGACCTCGACGGCCTGTTCGGGCGTCGTACATCCGTGGAGACCGACCTTGATGTAGGTCGCTCCGGAGACAACCGCACCCAGCGCTGCCTGGGCCACCGTGCCCGGCTTGTACGGGACATCACCAACCGTGGCGGATACCGGCTTGTCCGCCGGAACCACTTCACGGATCTCCCGAATCACCCATGGGAAATTCGCGCCGAGCGAGCCTTCGTCGGGCTTCTTGACGTCGACGATGTCGAGATGTGCCGCCGCCCTCGCACAATCAAGGGCCTCCTCGACACTGTCGGGGGAGATGAGAAGCAACAACGCGGACTCCTTCCAC
Source organism: Embleya sp. NPDC025285 (assembly GCF_055558835.1). Classification (NCBI taxonomy): domain Bacteria; kingdom Bacillati; phylum Actinomycetota; class Actinomycetes; order Kitasatosporales; family Streptomycetaceae; genus Embleya; species Embleya sp. NPDC025285. The sequence goes on along the minus strand of NZ_JBVHLU010000057.1, from coordinate 574 downwards.
CTCGCGCGCCCGCCATGAGCCGGTGCGCAAAGTCGCCTGGGCCACTTACGGTTCGCTCATCATCACCACGATCCGACGGCTCCGGTAGGGCGCACGAAGCGCGAAGGGATCGCCACACCGGTGCGCGCCGCCATACACGCCACGCCCCATACGCGCCACCCGCGCGGGCGCGTACAAACCCCGGACGAACGCCCCGCGTTCGGACCATGCGGTCAGCGGATGCGAACAGCGAACCCGACCCCGCCACCGGACCGCGTCGGTCTCGCGCACACGTACTCGTGCGGCGACGGCGGTCGACGCGTTTTCGCAGGTGCGCTTCGTCAAGCGCGTGCGACCATCGACTTCGCCCTCGCCCAGCCCCGACGACCCCTCTCCGCCCGACAGGCAGCCGCGGCGGGGAGGGGTCGAGGGCAAGCGAAAGCGGATCAGGCCTTGCCGGGCACCGCCAGGATGCACAGCAGCGAGCAGGCCACCGCCTCAGCTTGACTCTGTCGGTGATCTTGGTGTTTCCCGGCGCGCGAGCATGATCGGCGGGCATGCTCGGGGCTGTTTCGAAGGCCGATCAGCAACCGAG
>NZ_JBVHLU010000056.1:0-71719 GCF_055558835.1 Embleya sp. NPDC025285 | reverse complement strand
GATGGCCCTGGCCGCCGAATTGCTCACCGAACCGGACGCCACGGTCGCCGCCGTGGCCCGCCGGGGGGGGGGGGGGGGGCCCGGGGGCTCCCCCCCCCCCCCCCCCCCCCCCCCCCCCCTCGCCCCCCCCCCCCCCCCCCCCCCCCCCCGGGAACGGTGCCGGGGGTACCGGGAGTGTCGGGAGTACCCGCGGACCGGTCCCGGTGGAGCGCCGTCATGCGGGCTCCGCGACGTTGCCGGCGCCGACGACGTCCGTGCCGGCCTCGGCGTCCGTCCGGTTCAGGTAGCGCTCGTCGATCTCCCGAGGGCCGAACGGCCAGGTGCGTTCCACCTTGGCCCACACCACGAACGCGGCGCAGCCCAGCGCCACCCAGGCCAGCGCCCACTCGATCGGATGCCGACCGGGCGAGTTCTTGTCGGCGTAGCAGAAGATCGCGATCCAGCCGACCAGCGAGACCAGAGCCGGCACCGGGTACAGCCACATCCGGTACGGGCGGTCCAGGCCGGGTTGCCGGCGACGCAGCACGATCAGCGCGGCGACCTGGGAGACCGCCTGGACGATCACCATCACCGCGGTGAGCAGCACGATGATCGTGTTGAAGTCGGTGTGATTGCCGATCAGGAAGCCGGCCGCGGTCACCACGCCCATGGTGAGCAGTCCCACCGTCGGGAAGCGGTGGCGCGGGTGCAGTCGGGCGAACTGTTTGAAGAACACCCGGTCGCGGGCCGCGTCGTAGGGCACCCGCGAGCCACCGAGCAGGCCGGCGAACACGGACGCGAACGCCGTGATCAGGATCAGTACGGTCACCGTCTGCGCGGCACCCTTGCCCCACGCCTTCTCCAGAACCAGCGAACCGATCGAGGAGGAGCCGGAGATGGTGTCGGTGTCGGTGACTCCGAGCACGCCGATCTGCATGATCAGGTAGATCGCCATGATGCCGAGGATGGAGTAGACGATCGAGCGCGGCAGCACCCGGCCGGGAGTCTTGATCTCGGCGCCGAGGTAGGCGGTGGTGTTGTAGCCGAGGTAGTCGTAGATGCCGATGTTGAGGCCGCCGACGAAGGCGAGCCAGAAGCCGGTGGTGCCCAGGTCGAACGCGCCGTCGGGGTAGGTGAAGGCCAGGTCGGCGTCGAAGTTCGTGTAGCACGCGATGATCACCGCGCCGACGCTGATCAGCATCACCACCCACATGACGCTGCTCAACAGGCCGATCGACTCGATCCTGCGCCACAGCAGCAGGACCACCAGGATCACCACGCCGACGCCGACGAGATCCCCCTCGGTCTGCGACATCGAGGGCCACAGGTATTGCAGGTACTGCACCATGCCCAGCACGCCGGTGGACATGATCAGTGGGATGAACAGGATCGCGGTCCACACGAACAGGAACGGCATCAGCCGGCCGGTGCGGTACTGGAACGCCTCGCGCAGGTAGATGTAGGTGCCGCCGGCGCCGGGCATCGCCGCGCCGAGTTCGGCCCAGATCAGGCCGTCGGCGAGGGCGAGCAGGGCGCCGGCGAGGAAGCCGAGGATGGCCTGCGGACCGCCGAAAGTGCCGACCATCAGCGGGATGGTGACGAAGGGTCCGATGCCGCACATCTGACTCATGTTGATCGCGGTCGCCTGGAACAGGCCGATCCGGCGGACGAATCCGCCCTCGGGCGTGGTCGCTCTTGGGCCGGCGCTCACCGTGAACCTCCAGAACAGGGGAGGCCCCCGGAGGGACACCGAGGGCTCGAACGGGCGTGCGGAGGAGGGAACTTCGTGGTGCGACCCGGCGCGTGGCGCCACCGGTTTGTAAAGTAAAATTCCTTAACTAATCCTCGTCAAGGGTGAGCCCGGATCCGGCCCACATCTTTGCCCTTCCATGGCCGTTACAGTGGCGCGATCACCTCGACACCACTGACGGAGAGCCGATGACCTCAGGTGGGATCCCACCGGAAAACGACCCACCCGCCGTGGCGCACTGGAACCGGGGCGTGCTGCGCAGCATCAACGAGCGCGTACTCCTCGACCGGGTACGCGCCGCCGCGCCCATCTCGCGCGCCCAACTCGCCCGCGACACGGGCCTGTCCAAGCCCACCGTGTCCACCGCGCTGGAGGCACTGGAGCGCGCGGGGCTGGTCCGCGCGGTGGGACTGGAGACCGGCGCGCGCGGTCGGGCCGCGCTGCTGTACGAGCCCGATCCGACCGCGGGCTATGTCGTGGGCATCGACGTCGGGCGGTCCTGGATCCGGGTCGCGGTCGCCGATCTGGACGGCCGGTTGCTGGCCCGGCAGGACCGGCACAACCGGGCCCGCACGTCGGCGACCATGCTGGCCACCGCCACCGACCTGGCCCGGACCGTGGTGGCCGACGCGGGCCTGGCACCGACCGCCGTGGTCCACACCGTGATCGGCTGTCCGGGCGTGTACGACCGTGCGGCCGACCGGATCCGCTACGCGGTCAATCTGCCCGGGTGGGGTCGCCCGGGACTGCGCGGGCGGATGGAGACCGCGCTGGGCACCACGGTGGACATCGTCAACGACGCCAACCTCGCCGCGCTGGGCGAGTACCACAGCGGGGCCGGCGTGGGCTGTCCGCTGTTCGTGTACGTCACCGTCGGGACCGGTCTGGGCATGGGCATCGTCGCCGACGGACGGCTGTTCCCCGGAGCCTCCGGCGCGGCCGGCGAGATCGGCTTCCTGCCGCTGTCACCGCGTCCCTCGGACCGGGTCGGGCACGGGGCGAGCGCGCCGGTGCCGCGTCGCGGGATGTTGGAGGACGCGGTGTCGGCCGACGCCGTGGTACGCGGCGCGCGGGCGCTGGGGATGACCGGACCGCTCACCGCGAAGGGCGTGTTCGACGCGGCCCGGCGCGGGGTGGAGCCGGCCGCGGGAGCGGTGCGGCACGAGGCGCAGCGGCTCGCGCACGTGGTGGCCGCGGTCACCGCGGTGCTCGATCCCGAACTCGTGGTGCTGGGCGGCGGGATCGGCGCCAACGCCGATCTGTTGCTGGCCCCGATGACCGCCGAACTGCACGAGTTGACGCCACTGCGGCCCAGGGTGACGGCGAGCGGCCTGGGCGAGGAGGCGGTGCTGCTGGGCGCGGTGGCCACGGCGGTCTCCACGGCCCGCGACCGGGTGTTCGCGCACCACACGATGGCGCAGGGCTGAGCGGGCCGCGAAGCTCGGGGCCCACCACGGCGTCCCGCGTGGGACCGAGCCGACTTCAGGCGCCTGCGTCGGTCCGGGCGGGTGTGGGTCGGCGTGCCACCTCGCCCAGCCGGCCGATCAGGGTGCGCAACACGCGTGTCTCGCCCGCGTCCACGCCGGTCTCGGCGAGGCGGGCGTGCAGCGCGGCCAGGACCGCGGCCCAGGTGCCGTCGGCACACCAACGCCGGTGTCGGGCGTACGCGGTACGCCACGGACCGAACCTGCCGGGCAGATCACGCCAACGGGTTCCGGTCCGGAAGCGGAACAGCACGCCGTCGACGACTTGGCGGTGCCCCCGCCACCGACCGCCCGGGCGGGTGCCGTCGGGCAGCAACGGGGCGAGCAACGCCCATTCCGCGTCCGCGAGTTCCCCCTGCTCGCCGACCACCGACAAGACGATCAGCCGGTCCGCGTCGGCCCCGGGGTGCGGCGCGTCGCCGAGCAGGTGGGCCCGCCCCCACGCGCCGAGCGGGCGCAGCGCCTCGTTCAGCGACGCCCCGAGCGGGGTGAGCGAGTACTCGACGCGCAACGGCAGTTCGTCGTATTCCTCGCGGTGCACGATGGCGTCCCGCTCCAGCTCGCGCAGATGCGACGCGAGTACCTTCTCGGTGATTCCGGGTACCAGCCTGCGCAGTTCGCCGAACCGGCAGGCGTGTTCGTCCAGGGCCCACAGGATCAGCACCTTCCACTTGCCGCCGACCACGTCCATCGCCGCGTCGGTGCCGCAGACGTACGCTCCCGGCCTGCGTGCGCTCGCCATGTCGCTCCCTTCGCCCGTGCGCCCGGGTCCGCCGGCGCACGCACCCCGAAGTGCGTACTTGTTCGACTCGGCGGCTGCGACCAGCCTATTCGGCATGGAATCCAACCTCTCCCCGACCGATCCGCGCGGCACCGACACCGCCGGCCCGACCCCACTCGCCCTGCTCGGCCTCGGTGCCATGGGCGGCGCGTTGGCGCGCAGTTGGCTGGAGGCCGGGCATCCGCTGACCGTGTGGAACCGCACCCCGAGTCGGGCCGAACCGATGGTCGCCGCCGGGGCGACGCTCGCCGCAACCGCCGCCGAGGCGGTCGCCGCGGCCGATCTGGTGGTGGTCTGCCTGCTCGATCACGCCTCGGTGCGCGCAACGCTGGCCGGCGTCGACCCGGCCGGCAAGGACCTGGTCGACCTCACCACCGGCACGCCCGCCGAGGCCCGCGCCGGCGCCGCGTGGGCCGCCGAGCGCGGGGCCCGGTTCCTGGCCGGCGGGGTGCTGGCGATCCCGCCGATGATCGGCGTACCCGGCGCCGGCGGCTCGGTCCTGTACAGCGGTTCGCGGGAACTGTTCGCGGCGCACCGCGACACGCTGGCGGTACCGGCCGCGACCGGGTACGTGGGCGCCGACCCCGGCTTCGCCGCGCTGCACGACGTGGCCCTGCTCAGCGCGATGACCTCGATGTTCGCCGGCATCTCGCACGCCTTCGCGCTGATCCGCGGCGAGGACATCGCGCCGGGTGCTTTCGCCGCGCTGCTCACCGACTGGCTCGTGGCGATGGCACCGGCCGCGCACCGCGCGGCGGCCCAACTGGAGAGCGGCGACTACCGCTCGGGGGTGGCCTCGACCCTGGCCATGCAGGTCGCGGTCGCGCCGACGCTGCTGCGCACCGCGGCCGAGCAGGGCGTCAGCACCGAACTGCTGCTCCCCTACCTGGCCCTGATGGAGCGCCGGCTGGCCGACGGGCACGGCGACGAGAGCACGACCGGGCTGATCGATCTGCTCACCGCCTGACCGATCCGGGCCGGGCGCCGCGCGGCCCGCCTGACCGCTCCGGGCCCGGCGCCGGGCGGCGCGGCGCGCGGGGGTCACCCGGCCTCGGGTCGGTCCGGGTCGGCGCCGGCCGAATATCGCCGCTCGGCGTCGATTTCGAGCACACCGCTCACGGTAGTTCGAGCTGCGGCGCGTGGTGCACGCTTGCTCCGTCCAGCGCGAGGTCCGCGCAGATCCGGCCGAACATCGGTGCGAACTTGAACGCCCAGCCCGCCGCCTGGACCACGACCCGTTCCCCGTTCGGCACCCGGGCGGGCAGCGGACCCAGGAAGAACTGCCGCTCCGGGTCGAGGGGGAGCGCGGCCAGGCACGTGCCGCGCCGTACGGGGTGCGGCGACAGGCCGGGCAGGTGGCTGCGCACCCAGTCGGCGGTGTTGCGGATCCTCCGGGCGTCCGGTACGGCCGTGGCGTGCTCGGCATCGGGCAACTCCCGTGCGGCGTCCGGGGCGACCCGGATCAGGTCGCTGCCGGTCCACGGGTTGTGACCGTAGCCGTGGCACGCACCGCCGTCGGTCAACGCCCCGAAGGCGTACCAGGTGGGGTAGTCGGTGTCGTGGGTGCGCCGGGTGAAGTAGGCCGAACTCTGTTCGAACACACGCAGGTCCAGCGCACAGCCCAGAGGGCCCAGCAGATCGTTGGTGAACGGCCCCGAGGTCACGATCGCGCTGTCGCAGCGGTAGTCGGTCCGCTCGGTGCGGATCGTGACACCGGTGCCGTCGGGTTCGATGGCGAGGGCCGGTTCGTACTCGTGGATCCGCACGCCGGCGCCCAGGGCGAGGTGGATGAGGGTGTCCAGGGTGCCCTTGACGTCGATCACCCCGCCGTCGGCCTGGTGCAACCCCTGGTAGTCGCCGGGTAGTTCGGCGAGACCGAACCGGGTGCCGAGCTCGGCCGCGGACATCGTCTCGAAGGGGACGTCCAGGCTGGTCAACACCTCGGCGCCGGCGTGCATTTCGTCGAGAGCGCCGGCCTCGTCGGACCGGCCCAGCCACAGGCTTCCGGTCGGGTGCACCAGGGGGCGCCCGGCGGCGGCCTCCAGCCTGCGCCACAGCGGCACGGTGTCCAGGACCAGTCGGCTCCAGTGCTCCTGGGCGTACTGGATGCGCCACTGTCTCTCCAGTCCGGCCGAGCCGCCCCGGTCGTTGGACATTCCGAACCGATCGAGCACCAGCGCCGATCGCCCTCGGGCGACGACCTCGACAGCGGACGCGAGACCGATCGCGCCGCCACCCACGACCACGACATCCGCGGTTTCCGACGGCCGAATCATCGACGACCTCCATTACCCAAAGTAATCGGATAGACACTTTAAGGGAGCGGTACCGGCGCAACAATCCCCGTCGCACCGCGAGTTCGCTCCCACACCGCCGCGGACGGACCGCGCGCACGACCGACATACCGGCGATTTCCGGCCGGCGCGAGCGCCGCGATCGAGGAACACCCGGTTGGTCTCCGGGCCCGGTCGGGCGGGTTCCGCTTGCTTCGAGGTCTGGACCAATATTCGATTTGGTATAGACCATTGACACCTTGTCGATGGCACTCCTAGCGTGGCCGACGCACGCCACGGGGGCGGACTTCGATCGGGTGACGTCAGGTCGTCCGACGCGCCGCCGTGCCGGGGCACGACGCCCGCGTCGGGCCCCGGAAACGGGATGACGGGACGGCCGTTCGGTCGGCGCCGCACGTCCCTGGGGCGATGCCGGCGAGGGGGTCGAGATGGACGACGAACGAACGCTTTCCCGGGCGCGGATCGAGCCGACCGGGCACCCGGAGCGGATCGCGTCGACCGCGTCCGCCCGCACATCCGGCCGGCCGCGCGCCGGGGTGTTGTCCTTCGGCCAGGAACGGCTGTGGTTCCTCGATCGGTTCGAGCCCGGCGACGCCGCCTACAACATCCCGTGGGTGCTGCGGCTCACCGGTCCGCTCCGGCCGGACGCGCTGCGCGCCGCGTTCGACGGCGTCGTCGCCCGACACGACGCGCTGCGCACCCGATTCCCCGACGATCAAGGCCGCCCGGTCGCGGTGATCGAACCCCCCGGCCCCGTGCCGATCGAGACCGTCGACCTGAGCGGCCCGGGCGCCGACCGGTCCCTGGACCGGGTACTCGCCGCGCGGGTCAACGCGGGCTTCGACCTCGCGCTCGCTCCACCGCTGCGGGTGACCCTGATCCGGCTCGGCGCGACCCGACACGTGCTGTGCGTGGTGCTGCACCACATCCTGGCCGACGGCTGGTCGCTCAACCTGCTCCGCCGCGAACTCGAACTGCGCTACAGCGCGCACCGCGACGGCGTGGACCCGGTGTTCGCGCCGCTGCCCTCCTACGCCGAGTACGCCGCCCGCCAGCGCGAAGCCGACCCGGACACCGACCGGGCGATCGACTACTGGCGCCGACAACTGGCCGACCTGCCCGCGCTCGAACTGCCGTCGGACCGACCGCGTACCGCCGACACCGGTTCCGCCGCCGACTTCCACACCCGCCGCGTCGCCGGCATCGGCCCGCTCCTGGACACCGTCGCCCGCACCCGACGGTGCACCCCGTTCATGATTTTGCTCGCCGGCTACCAGGCCCTGCTGCATCGCCACGGCGGGCAGCGCGACTTCGCCGTCGGCGCGCCGATCGCCGGACGCGGCGAGGTCGAACACGAGGAACCGATCGGCTACTTCTCCAACACCCTGGTCCTGCGCGCCGACCTGCGCGGCGAGCCGACCTTCGGCGAACTCCTGCGGCGCACCCGCAAGACGGCGCTCGGTGCCTACGGGCACGACCGCATCCCGTTCGAACAACTTCTCGCCGAACTGCGGGTGGACCGCGATCCGGCCGCCCCGGCGCCACTGTTCCAGACCCTGCTGACCGTGCACACCCAGGACCAGGACACCGGACCCGCGCACCGCTTCGCCGACCTGACCTCGGCGGAAGAGGACGGCGGGCATCGGGCCGCCAAGTTCGACCTCTCGCTGGACATCCGGCGCGACGGCGACGACTTGATCGCCGTGTTCGGCTACCGCACCGCGCTGTTCGACGCGTCGAGCGTGGCCGATCTTGCCGAGCGCCTGGAGATCCTGCTGCGCGGCGCGCTCGCCGACCCGGACACGCCCGTACACCTGCTGCCGCTGCTCACCGCACCGGACCGCGCGCGGCTGCGCGAACTGCGCCCGCACCCCGCCCCGGCGAGCGGCCCCGTCGAGCCCGTCGAGCCGGTGCCCGCCGCCATCGCCCGTGTACCCGGCGACCGGATCGCCCTGCGCACCCCCGACGGGACCGTCACCTACCGCGAACTCGACCGGCGCGTACGCACATTGGCCACCCGACTGCGCGCCGTCGGCGTGCGCCCCGGTGCGCTGGTGGGCGTGCTGTGCCCGCGCGGCCCGGACGCGATCGTGGCCCTGCTCGCCGCGTGGCACGCGGGCGCGGCGTACCTCCCCATGGACCCCCGATACCCGGCCGCCCGGTTGGAGTTCATGCTCGCCGACAGCGGAACCCGGGTCGTGATCACGGACGGCGCGCACGCCGACGGGCTGCCGGAGGACGTGAGGGTCGTACGCATGGACGCCACGGACGGCGAGGCGCTCGCCGACCGGGCCGAGCACGCGCTCGCACCCACGCACACCACGACGTCCTCCGACCCGGCCGAGCACGCGACCGTCGCACCCACGCACACCGCGAACACCGGGACGCCCGCCGAGCCGGTCGAGATCGCACCGGAGCACCCCGCGTACGTGATCTACACTTCCGGCTCCACCGGTACGCCCAAGGGCGTCCTGGTCCCGCACGGCGCGCTCGCCACCCGGGTCCGGTGGATGCGGCGCGGCTATCACATCCGCGCCGACGACCGGGTGTTGCACAGCGCGTCGCTCAGCTTCGACACGCACGCCGAGGAGCTCTACCCGTGCCTGGCCGCCGGCGCCACCCTGGTGCTGCCCGACCCGGACGCCACGCTGCCCGACGTGCTCGCCGAGGGCGGCGCGAACGACGTGACCGTGCTCGACCTGCCCACGCCCTACTGGCACGAACTCGTCGAGACCGGCGCCGACACCATCGCCTGGCCGGCCGCGCTGCGCCTGCTCATCCTCGGCGCCGACCAGGTCCGGCCCGGCGCCGTGGCGACCTGGCGCGCCCGGTTCGGCGATCGGGTGCGCCTGGTCAACTCCTACGGGCCCACCGAGACCACGATCATCGCGACCACCGCGGACCTGGGCCCCGCGGACACCGACCGCCGGCCGCCGATCGGCACCCCCATCGGCGACACGCACCTGGTCGTCGCCGACCCGCACGGCAACCCGGTCCCGCCGGGCGTGGCCGGCGAACTGCTGATCGGCGGCGCCGGCGTCGCGCACGGCTACCTGGGCCGCCCCGCCGCCACCGCAGCCTGCTTCGGGCCCGACCCCGACGGGCCGCCCGGCGCCCGCCGCTACCGCACCGGCGACCGGGTCCGGCTGCGCCCGGACGGGCAGTTGGAGTTCCTCGGCCGACTGGACGCGCAGGTCAAGGTGCGCGGCCACCGGGTCGAGCCGGGCGAGGTGGAGGCCGCCCTGCTCGCCCGCCCCGGCGTGGTCCAGGCCGCGGTCGTCGCCCGCGAGCAGGCCCTGGTGGGCTATGTCGTCACCACCGCCGGCCTGTCCGTACCCGAACTGCGGGCCGACCTGGCCGGCCGGCTCCCCGCGCATCTGGTCCCCGACGCGCTGGTCCGGCTGGACCGGCTGCCACTGACCCCCAACGGCAAGCTCGACCACCGCGCGCTGCCCGCCCCCGACCGCCGCGCCGACCAGGCGCACGGCTACCTCGCACCGCGCACCGCCGCCGAGGAACTGGTCGCCGAGATCTGGATCGAGGTGCTCGGGCTGGACAAGGCGGGCGCCCTCGACGACTTCTTCGATCTCGGCGGCCACTCCCTGCTGGCCACCCGCGTGGTCGCCCGGATCGCCGCCACCGCAGACCTCACCGTGCCGCTGCGCACGCTGTTCACCCACCGCACCCTCGCCGGGTTCGCCGCGGCCGTCGAAGACCTCCTGGTCGCCGACCTGGAGGCCCTGGACGACGACACCGCCGAGCGGCTGCTCACCGGCGAGAGGAACCGTCCGCAGCCATGAGCACGGAATCCCCGACACGCGCGACCACGCTCTCCGCGACCAAACGCGAACTCCTGGAGCGGCGGCTGCGCAGACGCGCCGACTCCGGTCCGGTCATCCCGCGCCGCCCGGAAGGCACCGTCCCCCCGCTGTCCTACGCCCAGGAACGCCTCTGGTTCATGGAGCAGTTCGCGCCCGGAACGGTGGCCTACACGATTCCGATCGCGCGCCGCCTGCGCGGTGCGTTGCAGACCGACGCGCTCGGCCGGGCGCTGACCGACCTGGCCGCCCGGCACGAGACGCTGCGTTCGCGCTACGTGGTGGACGAGGACGGGCAGCCGCACCTGGACATCGCCGAGCCCGCGCCGGTCCCGCTCACCCGCGTCGAGGCGGCCGACGAGGAGCAGGCGCTCCTGCTGGTCACCGCCGCCATCGCGGTGCCGTTCGACCTGGCCGAGGGCCCGCTGTTCCGGGCCCTGCTGATCCGATTGGCGCCGCGGGACCACGTACTGCTGCTGACCGTGCACCACAGCGTCAGCGACGGCTGGTCCAGCGAGATCATGATCCGCGACGTGCTCGCCGGCTACGCCGCGCACACCTCGGGCACCTCCGCACCGCTCGGCGAACCCGCGGTCTCCTACGGCGACTTCGCGATCTGGCAACGCGAGCGGCTGACCGGCGAGGCACTCGCGCGCGAGACCGCGTACTGGCGGACCGAACTGGCCGGCGTCGAACCGCTCGAACTGCCCACGCGCGGACCCAGACCGGCCCGACAGACCTTCGACGGTGCCGGATACGGATTCGAGGTCGATCGCGAACTGCTGGACCGGCTCGGCGCGCTGGCCCGCGAGCGCGGCGCGACGGTGTACATGGTGTTGCTCGCCGCCTTCCAACTCGTACTCGCCCGGCACAGCGGACAGCGCGCCTTCGCGGTCGGCTCCCCGGTCGCCGGTCGGCCGCACCCCGAGGTCGAGGACCTGGTCGGGATGTTCGTCAACGTGCTCGCGCTGCGCGCCCGCACCGACGGCGACCCGACCTTCGCCGAACTTCTGGACCGCACCCGGGAGACCTGCCTGGAGGCCTACGCACACCAGGAGTTGCCGTTCGCGCAGTTGGTCACCGAGCTGAACGTTGAGCGCGACGTGACCCGCTCACCGGTGTTCCAGGCGGTGCTGGCCGTACAGAACTACGCAACCGCGAACGCCGCCGAACCCGAACGCGCTTTCACCACCGAGCCGTTCGGCATTCAGGCCGGGGGCACCCGGTTCGACCTGGAACTGTTCCTGATGGAGTGGCCGGACGGGCTGCGCGGCGCGTTCAACTACAACACCGACCTGTTCGACGAGGCCGCCATCGCGCGCCTGGGCCGCCACCTGGGCCGGCTGCTCGCGGTGCTGGCCGACCGGCCGGACGTCCCGGTGTCCACCCTCGACGGCCTGGACCCGGACGAGCGCGAGTCGATGCTGACCCGGTGGAACGACACCACCGCGCCGGTGCCTGCCGACGCCACCCTGCCGAGCCTGATCGCCGCGCAGATCGCCCGCACCCCGCAGGCCGTCGCGGTCACACTGGACGGGCGCGCCTGGACCTATCGCGAACTCGACGCCGCCGCCGACCGGGTGGCGCACCGACTGCGGGCCGAGGGCGTGCGGGTCGGCGACCTGGTCGCGGTCAGCGCCGAGCGCTCCCCCGAGCTGGTGGCCGCCCTGCTCGGCGTGCTCCGGGTCGGCGCCGGGTACACCCCGCTGGACCCGGAATACCCGGCCGAGCGACTCGCGTTCATGCTCGCCGACTCGGGCGCCCGGGTACTGCTCACCCACCGACGCCTGCCGGTGCCCGCCGACTGCACCGCACGCGTGCTGCCCGTGGACGACCTCGCGGACTGGCCCGCCCCCGCGCCCGGCGAACTCGCCGACGTCGCGCCCGCGCCCGACGATGTCGCGTACCTGATCTACACCTCCGGCTCCACCGGCCGGCCCAAGGGCGTGCCGAACACCCATCGCGGCATCGTCAACCGCGTCACATGGATGCAGGACACCTACCGGCTCACCGCCGCCGACGCGGTGCTGGAGAAGACGCCGGCGAGCTTCGACGTGTCGGTGTGGGAGTTCTTCTGGCCGCTGACCACCGGCGCCCGCCTGGTCCTGGCCCGCCCCGGCGGCCACAAGGACGCCGCCTACCTGCGCGACGTGATCACCGAACAGGGCGTCACCCTGGCACATTTCGTGCCCGCGATGTTGAGCGTGTTCCTGGCCGAGGAGAACGTCGAACGCTGCGCGTCCCTGCGGCGTGTGGTGTGCAGCGGCGAGGAACTGCCGCCGGACGCCGTGCGGACGTTTCGCGAGCGGCTGCCGGACTGCGCGCTGGCCAACCTGTACGGGCCCACCGAGGCCGCCGTCGACGTCACCGCGTGGGAGTGCGCGGGGCCGATCACCACCGTGCCGATCGGGGCACCGATCCACAACACCCGGGTGTACGTGCTCGACGACGCGATGCGGCCCGCGCCACTGGGTACGCCCGGCGAGTTGTACCTGGGCGGGGTGCAGGTCGCGCTGGGCTACCACCGCCGCCCCGGGCTGACCGGCGAGCGGTTCGTGCCCGACCCCTTCGGCCCGCCCGGCGCCCGCCTGTATCGCACCGGCGACCTGGTCCGGTGGCGCCCGGACGGCACCCTCGGCTTCCTCGGCCGGCTCGACGGACAGGTCAAGTTGCGCGGGCTGCGGATCGAACTCGGCGAGATCGAGGTCGCGTTGCGGGCCCGGGACGGGATCGACGAGGCCGCGGTGGTGGTGCGCGAGGACACCCCCGGGGACAAGCGCATCACCGCTTACGTGGTCCCGGCCCACGATCCGGCCGAACCGGACGCCACCCGGTTCGAGACCGTCGAGACCGACGCCGGGTTCGACGCCGGGTTCGACGCCGAGGCCGCGCGGGACGCGCTCAAGCGCATCCTGCCCGACTACATGGTGCCCGCCGCGTTCGTCGCGCTGCCCGCGCTGCCGCTCACTCCCAGCGGCAAGCTGGACCGCAAGGCGCTGCCGGCGCCGGCGGCCCGCCGCTCCAAGGGCGCCGCCGACGCACCGCCCACCACACCGGCCGAGCTGCTGTTCGCCGGGATCTGGTGCGATGTGCTCGCGCTGCCCGAGGTCGGCGTCGACGACGACTTCTTCGACCTGGGCGGCCACTCGCTGCTCGCCACCCAGGTGGTCGCGCGCGCCCGCCGGCAACTCCCGGAGATCGGCGGCCGGGCGGTCAGCGTGATGGACGTCTTCACGCACAAGACGATCCGCGAGATCGCCGCACTGTCCACCCTCTCCGAGGCCGAACGCGGCCCGGCCCGGCTGCTGTACCGGCTTGGCAACCCCGTACCGAACGGGCACCGCACCCTGTCCGTGGTCTGCGTGCCATACGGCGGGGGCAGTGCCGTCGTGTACCAACCGCTCGCCGACGCGCTGCCGGAGACCCACGACCTGTGGTCGGTGGCGATCCCCGGACACGACGTCGGCGTCACCCAGGAGCGGCTCCCCTTCGACGAGCTCGCCACCGGGATCGTCGCCGAGATCCAGGAGCGGGTGGAGGGGCCGATCGCGCTGTACGGCCACTGCGGCGTCGGCAGCGCGCTGATCGTCGCGGTTGCTCGTCAACTGGAGGCGGCGGGACGCGAGTTGGACGCGGTGTACATCGGCGCACAGTTCCCCTTCGCGCGCCCGCGCAGCCGCGTGCTGAGCGCGCTGAGCAAGGTGGCCGCGCTCGAACCACTGCTCGGCGACCGGGTCTACGTCAACTGGCTGACCTCGATGGGCGCCGACATGGCGGACCTGGACGCCGACCAGATGAAGTTCATCATCGGCAACATGCGCCGGGACTCGGTGGCCGCCGAGGAGTACTTCACCGAGGCGCTGTCCGACGACCGGCCCCGACTGCGCGCCCCGATCGTGTCCGTGATGGGCGACCGCGACCCGGCCGCCGACTTCCACCAGGAACGCTTCCGCGAGTGGTGCGCCATCGCCGATCGGGTGGCGCTGGTGATGCTCGACGAGGCCGGCCACTTCTTCCTCAAGCACCGCGCGAACGACCTGGCCGAGGTGATCACCCGCGTGCATCCGGCGCTGATCGCCCAGGACACCGACGCGCTGCCCACCCGCGAGGCGGACGGGCCCTGGTGGTTCCACGGCGCCGCCGGACCACCCCGCGGGCCCGACCGGCCCAAGGACTCCGCCACGCGTGAACCCCAGCCCGGGATGGGCCGGTTCCTGCTGGTGGCGTTCAGCCAACTGGTGTCCATCACCGGCTCGGCGCTGACCGAGTTCGCGCTGCCGATCTGGATCTACCTGGAGACCGGCTCGATGGGCCGGTTCGCGCTGTACGCGGTCATCGGCATGCTGCCCGGAATCCTGATCGGACCCCTGGCCGGCGCCATCGTGGACCGGCTGGACCGACGCAAGGTGATGCTCGCCGGCGATGTGGCCGCCGGCGGCACCCAGGGCGCCCTGTTGCTGTTGCTGACCACGGGAAACCTGCACCCGTGGCACATCTACGTGTTGCTCGGCTCGTTGTCGATGGCACTCACCTTCCAGCGCCTGGCCTACGCCTCGGCGGTGCCGCAACTGGTGCCCAAGCAATACCTCGGCCACGCCAACGGCATCGTGCAAATGGCGGGCGGGGTCGCCCAGTTCGTGGTGCCGCTGGTCGCCGTGGGGCTGATGGCCGGGATCGGCCTGCGCGGCATCCTGATCCTGGACGTGGTCAGCTACGCGGTCGCGATCACCATCATCACGTGCGTTCGGTTCCCGCGCACGCTGCCCTGGCGTCGACGCGAGTCGCTCACCGCCGAGATCAAACACGGCTTCACCTACTCCTGGCGACACCGGGGCTTTCGGGCCATGTTGTTGTGGTTCGCCGTACTGAACCTGTTCCTGTCCCCGCTGTTCCTACTGACCACGCCGCTGGTGTTGTCCTTCGACTCGCTCGGCGGCGCCGCACGCGTGTCGATGGCGGCCGGCGCCGGGGTGATCGTCGGCGGCATCGCGATGGGCTTCTGGGGCGGCCCGCGCCGGCAACGACTGCGCGGCATGTTGTGGCTGGCGGCCGGGTTGGCCTGCGCGTCCGCGTTCACCGGGCTGCACGCGAGCCTGTGGGTGGTGGGGATCGGCGCGTTCGGGATGTCCTGCGCGCTGTCCCTGGTCAACGGCGTCTACACGACGATCGTCCAGGTCAAGGTGCCGCAACGCTTCCACGGCCGGGTGTTCGCGCTCAACACGCTCGTCGCGTGGTCCACCCTGCCGATCGGACACGGCATCATCGCCCCGCTGGGCGCCAGGCTGTTCGAGCCGTTGATGGCCGACGACGGACCGCTCGCCGGCTCCGTCGGCACCGTGATCGGGCATGGCGAGGGCCGCGGCATCGGTCTGGTGTACCTGGTGTTCGGCGCCGCGATGGTCGCGATGGTGGTGATCGGTCTGCGGCTGCCGGTGCTGGCCCGATTCGACCGGGACGTGCCGGACGCGCCGCCCGACGACGAGGTCGGCATCCAGGAACGCGAACGCCGGCTCCGGGCCAAGGCCGCCGAATCCGCGCCCGCTCTCGCGGAGGTGTCGAGATGAGCACCAGCACCCGCCCGCGCCCGGTCCCGGCCGCGCGCCGGGCCCCGGAGAGCCTGTCCGCGCTGCTCGCCCACCGCGCCGAGCTGGAAGCGGAGCGCCCGGCGATCCTCAGCGGCCGGGAGAAGTTGACCTTCGGCTCCTGGCACGAACGCGCCGACGCGGTCGCCGCCGGGCTGAGCACCCGCGGCGTCGCCGCAGGCGACCGGGTCGCGCTGCTGTACGGCAACGGCGACTGGATCGACTACGCCACCGCCTACCTGGGCGTACAGCGGGCCGGCGCGATCGCGGTACCGATGTCGGATCGCCTCGCGCCCGCCGAGGTGCGACACCTGCTGCGACACAGCGGGGCCTCCGCCGTGCTGCACCGCGCGCAACTGACCCCGCCCGACGCCGGCACCGGAGCCTGGACCGCGCCGGTCGAGGACATCGAGACCTACCCCGGCAGCGAACTCCCGGCGCCCGCGCCCGGCGACCTCGCGCAGATCCTGTACACCTCCGGCACCACCGGCACCCCCAAGGGCGTGGCCGCCACCCACGCCAACCTCGCGCACGGCTGCACGCTGGACGCGCGGCGCCGCCCGCTGGGCCACTCGGCGCACTTCCTGCACGCCTTCCCGGTCGGCACCAACGCCGGGCAGACCATGCTGATCAACGCGCTGGACGCCAAGGCGACCGCGATCGCCGCACCGCGCTTCACCCCCGGCCACTTCGCCCGACTGATCGAACGGCACGCGGTGGGCAGCGTGTTCGTGGTCCCGGCGATGGCGATCGAGTTGCTCGGTACGGACGCCGTGCGGCGCTACGACCTCTCCGGGGTCCGCCTGCTCGGCTCCACCGCCGCCGCACTGCCGCAGAGCGTCGCGCTGGGTCTGTCGCGACTGTTCCCGCAGGCCCAGATCGTGAACTACTACACCTCCACCGAGGCAGCGCCCGCGCAGACCACGATGCTCTTCGACCCCGAACACCCCGACTCGCCCGGGCGACCCGCGTCGCTGCGCGACCTGCGGGTGACCGACGACGCGGGCCGGGTATTGCCGGTCGGCGAGACCGGCGAGGTGTGGCTGCGCTCGCCGACCACACCGCGCTCCTACTACGGCGAGGACAACGATCCCGCGGTCTTCTCCGGGCGTTGGGTGCGCATGGGCGACCTCGGCTACCTGGACGCGGACGGTTTCCTGTACCTGGTCGATCGCGAGCGGGACGTGATCAAGTCCGGCGCGTACAAAGTGTCCACGTTGCAGGTCGAGGACGCCCTGCACGAACACCCGGGGGTGATCGACGCCGCCGCCTTCGGCGTCCCGCATCCCGTGCTCGGGACGACCGTCGCGGCCGCGGTGGTGCCCCGGGGCGATCTGACCGCCACCGAGCTGCGGGTGTTCCTGATGGAGCGCCTCGCCGCACACGAACTTCCCGGACTCGTGCTGTTCCGGGAATCCCTGCCGCGCAACGAGGGCGGCAAGATCCTCAAGCGTGAGCTGCGCCGGCTCCTGGACGACGAGGTCCGACCATGACTGTGACGAACGATCAGATACCTCCGACCACCGAGGGCGAAGGCGCGCGAACCACCGCACCGCTCGCCGCATCCCTGCCCTTCGTGCCGCTTTCCGCCGCTCAGTTGGGCGTGTGGGTCACCGAGCGCACGCTGCCCGCCGAGTCCGCCTACCACCTCTCGGTACTGCTGCGCTTCGACGGCCCGCTGGACGTGGCCGCACTGGAAACGGCGTGCGCGGCCACCGTCGCCCGGTACCCGGTCCTGGCGTCGGCGGTCGGCGAGGCCGACGGCACGCCCGGTCTGGTGCCTGCCACGCCCGCGCCGATGCGGCGCGCGCCCGCCGACGACGCCACGATCGACGCGCTGATCCGCGCCGAACTCGCCGCGCCCTTCGACCTGTACGTCGGACCGCTCGCGCGCTTCACGCTGTTCTCCCTCGCCCCCGACCGGCACACGCTGGTGGTGATCGCGCATCACGTGGTCTTCGACGGGACGTCCAAGGAAATCGTGGTGGCGGGCCTGGCCCGGGCCTATCGCGCGGCCCGGGACGGCACGGCCGCGGCCGGCACGGCGGTCGACGCACGCGCGCTCGCGGAAACGATCGAGGCCGCCGGCGCGGCGCCGACCGGACCCGAGACGGACTCCACCGCCGTGTGGGCCCGGCACCGCGAGGAGCCGGGCCGGGCCGTGCTGCCCGGCCTGCTGCCCACCACCCGCACGGGCTGCGAACCCGCGCCCGGCGTCACGGTGCCGTTCACCCTGGGGCCCCGATCGGTCGCCGCGCTGGAGGAGGCCGCGCTACGGCTCGGCGTCACCCACTTCGAACTGCTGCTCGCGGCCTGGCACGCGCTGCTGTTCCGCTACGGCAACCCACGCGTGCGCACCGCGGTGGAACTGTCCACCCGTGCCCCGGCCGACATCCGCCGGGTGGGTCTGTTCGTGAACGAACTCCCGGTCTCCTCACGACCGGGCGCCGAGCAGGAATTCGGCGCGTTCGCCCGCGAACTGCGCGCGGAACTGCGCGCCCTGTACGCCTTCCGGGACGTGCCCTACAGCCACACCGTGCGCGGGCTCGGCCCCAGGACCGCGTTGACCGAGCTGACCGTCAGCTACCGGCGGCGCACCCGCGCGATCGAACCGGTCTTCCCCGGCGTCGAGGTGCGGGTCGAGTGGATCGTGCTGCCGCCGACCGCGCGCAACACCGCGCATCTGCAACTGGTCGAGGGCCGCGATCGCATCGACGGCGCGCTGCACGTCCCCACCGACGCGTTCGCGCCGGGCGTGGCCGCGCGCATCCCCGGTCACTTCACCACCCTGCTCACCACCGCGCTGGCCGACCCCGAGTTGCCGATCGGCGACCTGCCGCTGCTGCCCGAGGGCGAACTGGTCCGCGTCCTGCACGCGGACAACGCCACCGACACGCCCTACCCGGCCCGGGACACCGTCGTCGACCTGTTCGCCGCACGGGCCTCGGCCGCCCCGGACACGGTCGCCGTGGTGTGCGCGGGACGGTTCCTGACCTACCGTCAGGTGGCCTCGGCCGCCTACGTGTTCGCCGACCGGCTGCGCGCTGCCGGGATCGGCGCGGGCGACCTTGTCGGCATCGAACTGCCGCGCACCGGCGAACAGGTCGCCGCCGTGCTCGGCGTGCTCGCCGCCGGCGCCGCCTACCTGCCGCTGGACCCCGGCTACCCCGCCGAACGGCTCGCCTTCATCCGCACCGACGCGCGCGTGGCGGCGCTCGTCACCGAGGACGGCGCGCGACCGGCCGGTACCCCCTCCGACGTCCCGACGCTGACCGGGCCCGACCTGTACGGCCCCGACCGGTTCGGCCCCGAACCCGGCAGCCCGGTCGAACCGCCGACCCGCCCCGAACCGGGCGACCCCGCCTACGTCATCTACACCTCCGGCTCCACCGGCCGGCCCAAGGGCGTCGAGGTCCCGCACCACGCCCTGGCCAACCTGCTGGCGACCATGCGCGACCGGCTCGGCGCCACCTCCGCGGACCGCTGGCTCGGACTGACCTCGCTGTCCTTCGACATCTCCACCGTCGAACTGCTGCTGCCGCTGATCACCGGCGCGCGCGTGGTGCTGGTGGCCGACGACCGACACCGCGACGGCCCCGCGCAACTGGCCCTGCTGGAGCGCTACGCGATCACCCACGTGCAGGCCACGCCCAGCGGCTGGCGGGTGCTGCTCGCGGCCGGGCTGCACCGCCCCGGGCTGACCGCGATCACCGGCGGCGAGGCGCTGCCCGCCCCGCTGGCCACCGAACTGCGGGGTGTGGTGGGCCGGTTGATCAACGTCTACGGCCCCACCGAGACCACGGTGTGGTCCACCTACGCCGAGTCGGCCGGTGACGCGCCGCCCGGAATCGGCCTCCCGTTGGCCAACACCCGCGCGTACGTGCTCGACGCCCGGCTGCATCCGGTCCCCGAGGGTCTGGCGGGCGAGCTGTTCCTGGGTGGCTACGGCGTCGCGCACGGCTACTTGGGCCGCCCCGGGCTGACCGCCGAGCGGTTCGTGGCCGACCCCTTCGGGCCGCCCGGCAGCCGGCTCTACCGCACCGGCGACCTGGTCCGCCACGCGCCCGGCGGCGGACTGGACTACGTCGGGCGCACGGACGCCCAGGTCAAATTGCGCGGGCACCGGATCGAACTGGGCGAGATCGAGACCCTGCTCGCCGCGCACCCGGACATCGCCCAAGCCGCGGTCCGGCTGCTGGACGCGGACGGCGAACACGCCCGCCTGGTCGGCTACGTGGTGCCCGAGCCCGGCCGTCCCCCGGTGGCGTCGGACCGGTTGCGCGCCCACCTCGCCCATACCCTGCCGCCCGCGATGGTGCCCAACACCTTCCTCGTGCTGGACGCCTTCCCGCTCACCCCGAACGGCAAGCTCGACCGCGCCCGGCTGCCCGAGCCGGTCCTGGCCCGGCCCGAGCCGATCGACCCCGCCGATCCCGCGGGCACCCCGGGCGCGCCCGCCGACGAGGTCACCGAAACCGTCCGGGCGATCTGGGCCGAGGTGCTGCGCCTGGACGACATCGGCGTGGACGAGGACCTGTTCGACCTCGGCGGCCACTCGCTGACCATCACCCGGATCGCCGCGCGCATCCGCAAGCGGCTCGGCGTCGAGGTCCCGCTCGACGTCTTCTTCGACACCCCGACCGTCACCGGCGTCACGGACGCCATCCGCGAACTCCAGGAGCAGCAGCGATGAGCACCGACACCGCAAGCACCGAGGGCCAGTACCGCGTGGTCGTCAACGACGAGGAGCAGCACTCGCTGTGGCCGCTGCGCACCGATCCGCCGGCCGGGTGGGTGCCCACCGGATTCGTCGGCACCCGTGAGGAGTGCTCGGCGCACATCGACCGGGTCTGGCCGGACATCCGCCCGCTGAGCCTGCGCCGGCGCCTGGCCGGGGACGCGGCGTGAGCGCGGGGGCGCTGCGCGAGCGGGTGGCCGCGCTGATCGCCGAGGTCAGCGGCGGCGAGGTCAGCGCGCGCGAAGTGCTGGACAACGAGGGCTCGTTGACCGCGGCGGGGGTCAGCTCGCTGACGTTCCTGCGGCTGATCGACGCGCTGGAGGGCGAGTTCGACGTGTTCTTCGACCTGGACGCGGACCTCGACTTCGTCGAGGACTTGGACACTCTGGTGGAGCGATTGGCCCGAAACGGCGCGGCGGTGGGTGATGGTTGACACCGGCGCGCCGAGATCCCGGGTCGCGGGCGGGGATCCGGTCGCGAGCGCCGATCGGGTGTCGGCGCCGTTCGCGGTCGCGGCCGACGGCCCGGTCGAGGCGCCGCTGACGTGGGGTCAGCGGGCGATCTGGCAGGCCATCCGGCGGACCGCACCCAGCGACCACTACTTCAACATGACCCGGGTACTCCCGATCGCCGATCGTGGTCGACCGGTGGACGTCGCCCGGGCGAGTGCCGCGCTGGGTCGGTTGATGGAGCGGCATGACGCGTTGCGGACCCGGCTGGTGGCCGCCGACGGCGAACCCCGGCAGGTGCGGCACCCGGTGGGCGCGCTGTCCGTGGAGGTGATCGAGGCGGCGCTGCTGGAGGACGCCGACACCGTCGCGGCGGCCGTGGCCGAGCGGCTGGGGGCGACCCGCTTCGACTACTTCGGCGCCTGGCCGATCCGGGTCGGTCTGATCGTGCACGACGGCCGAGTGCGCTATGTGGCGCTCGCGCTGTGCCATGTGGCGACCGACGGGCACGGCGTCGAGGTGCTGGTGCGCGACCTGCGGCTGCTGATCCGGCGCGGTTCGGCCGGCGGCCCGACCTCGGCCGGACCGCTGGACCTGGCCCACGAACAGTCCTCGACGATCGGCCTGCGCCGCGGCGAATCGGCGCTGGCGCACTGGGAGACGCACTACCGGCGGATCGCGCCGACGGTGTTCGCCGACGTGATCGCCGAACCCGCCGCGCCGCGCTTTCGCACCGTGCGCCTGGTGTCCGCGGCGCTGGCCAGGGCCACCGACGCGGTCGCGGTGCGCCATCGGATCAGCCCATCCGCCGTACTGCTCGCGGGCGCCGCCGTGTTGGCCGCGCGCGCGGGCGGGCGGGACACCGCGGTGATGTTGCCGATCGTGGCCAACCGGTTCCGCGCGGACAGCCGCGACCTGGTCGCCACCCTGTCCCAGGAGGGCCTGTTCGTCCTGGACCTGGACCCGGCCGCGCGCTTCACCGACCTGTTGCCCGCCGCGTGGCAGGCCTCGCTGCGCGCGTACCGCAGCGCCGGCTACGACCCGGACCGGTGGAACGAGCTGATGCATCGGATCGCGGCCGAACGCGGGACCCCGATCCGGCCGTTCTGCTGTTTCAACGACATGCGCCTGGTGGATCGGCCGCCCGCGGCCGGGCCCGCGCCCACCACCGCCGAACTGGACGCGGCGCGCACCCACAGCCGGGTCGAACCGGCCGGCGGCCACGAGTTCATCGCGTGCCGGTACTGCATGCACGTGGTCGCCGAGGGCGACGCGCTGGTGGTCAGCGTCACCGGGGACACGGCGTACCTGCCGGTGCACGCGCTGGAGGCGCATCTGGTGGCGCTGGAGGACCTGTTGGTCCGCGCGGCGGGTGGGCGGGAGCTGCCGATCGGCGCGTTGACCGGCTTCGCGGAGCGTGTGGCGGAGCCGGTCGCATGAGCATCCTGGCGTACGCCGGCGCGACGTCCGTGGTCGCGGGCGGCCGGCTGCGCTTCCACCTCGCCCGCACCGACGGGGGCGAGGTCCGCGGCGAGGTCACCGTCGTGGACGCGACCACCGAGCGGGTGCTCGCGCACGCCCGGGTCGACGGTGGAATGTGGGAGTTGGAGATCCCGGACGACTGGCCCAGCTCGCTCTATCGGGCCGTGTTCGACGACGGCACCCCGCTCGCCGGTGTCGAACCCCTGGACCACGAGGCCTGGTTCGTGGTGCGCGCGGCGCGGCCGGGGGCGGGCGCGCCGATCCTGGTGTCGGTGCCGTTCGCCACCTGGCAGGCGTACAACCGCTCCGGCGTGCCCGGGCAGGGCCTGTACTACGCCGAACAGCCGGACCGCGCCGCACGGGTCGGCTTCGACCGGCCCGGCGGCGGACCACCGCCGGAACGCTGGGAGGAGGGACTGCTGCGCTGGCTGCGCGCGACCGGCCGACCGGTCGAGTTCTGCTCCGGCCTGGACCTGCATGGCGGCGACGAATTGCTATCCCACTACCGGCTGTTGGTGATCAACGGGCACGACGAGTACTGGTCGCGGGAACAGCGGGACACCGTCGAGGACTTCGTCCGCGGCGGCGGCAACCTGGCGATCTTCGCCGGAAACACGGCGTGGTGGCAGATGCGCCTGGAGGACGACGGCCGCACCATGGTGTGCCATCGCGACGCGGTCGCCGACCCGATGTCGGCGATCGATCCCGAGCGGGTCACCGTCGAGTGGTCCAGCGCGCCGGTCAACCGGCCGGAGAACACCATGACCGGCCTCAGCTTCCGACGCGGCGCGGGCGCGTGGGGCGAGGGCATGAAGGTGATCCGGGAGGAGGCCTACATCGCCCGGTTCACCGACCACTGGGTCTTCGCGGGCACCGGGCTGGCCGACGGCGACAAGTTCGCCCAGGGCGCGCTGGGCTACGAGACGGACGCGGCCGAACTGGACTGGAGCCGCGGCGTCCCGCGGGCCACCGGGCGGGACGGCACTCCACCGACCTTCGTCGTGCTGGCCACCGCCGACCTGCGGCACTGGGCCCGCTACGGGCAGGGCGGCGACGCGGTGATGGGCACCTTCCGGCTGGGCGCGGGCACGGTGTTCAACGCCGGCACCATCAACTGGGGCAGTGCGCTGGCCGATCCGGTGGTGGACCGGGTCACCCGCAACGTGCTCGACCGACTGGCCGCCGACCGGCAACCGCAGTGGGAGGTGATCGGGCCCACCGGCGACATCCGCGCCCTCGCGGCCTGCGAGGACGTGCTGTTCGGGGTGGACACCGAAGGCGCGCTGGTCTGCCGCGAGGTCAGCGGGCAGAACCTGCCGTGGCGCGCGATCGGCATCGCCGGATCGGTGGTGGCGCTGGCCGCGGCGCGCGAGGCGTCCGGCCCGTTGCCGTTGGTGCTGTACGCGGTCACGGCCGACGGTCGGCTGTTGCGCCGCGCCCCGGTCACCCGGCCGGCGCCGTGGACCCCGGTCGCCCGCCTGCCCGCCGACACGATCGCGCTCGCGCTGTGCGACGGCGGCCTGTTCGCGGTATCCGCCGACGACACACTGCACCACGTGTCCGCCGCCGAGTTGCCCACCGACCCGGACGTCCGGGCCCCGTGGCGCGCGCTCGGCTCGGCGGGCGGCGCGATCGCGCTCACCGCGATGAACGGACGGCTGTACGCGGCCGATCGGAACGGCCGACTGGCCACCAGGCCGCCGGTGACCGGCGGCGCCGGGTTCGCCCCCTTGGCCGGGGAGCCGGCGGAACCGGGCACGGTCCGGGCGTTGACCGGTCATGCGGGGAGCTTGATCGCCACCGCGCCGGGAGCGCGGGTGCGACGTCGGGCCGCGGTACCGGTGCCGGCGGCTGCGCCCGGGCCCGCGCCCGGGTGAAGGAGGTGGGCGGTTCGTCGCCGGGTCGAACTACCCTCCGAGGTCCACCCAGTGGTTGTCGTGCCGCAGGAAGAACTGCGCGCGCTCCTTGTCGGTGAGGTGTTCCAGTTCCGGAATGCCCTCGAAGTAGGCCTCGCGCGGCGCACCGGGCGCGAACTGGAGCAGCATCGAGGCCGGCTCGCCGGACTCGTTGCGGAACGCGTGCAGGCCGCCGACCGGCACGTACAGGAAGTCTCCGGCCTTGGCGTCGCGCCACGCCTCGCCGTCGAACAGCCGGATCGTGCCGGACAGCACGAAGAACGACTCGGAGATGGTCCGGTGGAAGTGCGTGCCCGGGCCGCTGGGCACCGCGTGCATGTCCACCCGATACAGACCGAACTCGCCGTCCGTGGACTCGGTCGTGGCCAGGTAGTGGTAGCTCGCGCCGGCCGTGGTCAGTTCGGGCGGGTGCTCGGCCGGCCGGAAACGGGCGCTGACGTCGCCGCCCTCGTCGTGGTACCGGACTTCGGGATAGGTCGGGTAGGACATTGCCGGGACTCCTCATGGGATCGACATGTTCGAAACGAGGTTCGAGGTGTGCGGTGTGACGTGTGAGGCAGGACGTGCGGGTCGTGCATCGGATCCTGTGCCCGGGGCTCCGGGCGGGTGACTCGGGATCGCGACGGGAAGCTCGCGGGGATCCCCCACACCGATGAGTTTCCGGCCGATCGGAAATCGAAGCATGCGACGGCTCGGAAACCACGAAGGGCACTGCCATTGCCGACCGCGTTCGCCCTCACCGGCTCGCGCACCACCGGAGCCGGCGTGGTGGTCGACTCGTACGAGCGCACGGGCGGGCCCACCTGCGGCACGTACGAATCGCCCGAGAACGCATAGGCCCCGCGATAGCGCGAGACGGGCCGGGACCGGCATCGTCGACGGCCCGGTGGGCCCGTCTCACTCGGAGGATCCGGCCGGTGCCGCCGACGCCAGCAACCGGTCCTCGGACCAGGCCACCGCCTCCGCACCGCTGCGGAACGGGGTCCACGGCACCGGGTCGCCGTCGTCGCCGATCGGATCCAGCAGCGGCTCGCGGGCGGCGATGGCGATCTCGTGACCGGCGGAGGCGAGGTCGGCCAGGGTGGCGTCGAGCATGGCCGCCGAGCCGACGGCCATCCGGGTGACCCGGTCCAGGTCCAGCACGATCCAGCCCGGGGCGGGCGGCGTGTACTCGCGCAGCGCGTGCAGCAGGTGCTCCGTCTCGGTGAACTCCAGGATCCCCTGCGCCCGAATGACCACGATGCGATGTCCCTCGCGGTCCAACGTGGCGCGCTGCGCCGGGGTGCGGGCCCGATGGGAGGGGTGGTCGAGTGCGGTGGTGACGTCGGTGACGGTCGCGGCGTGCCGACCCGGTTGGTGCATCAGGTGCAAGCCGAAGCGTTCGGAGAGCTCGGTGAGCGCGACCACACCGCGTACCGGGTTGCCCGCGCGATCCAGCGGCGGGCTGTGCACGGCGATCCCGAAGCGGGCGGGACTGCACGCGATCAGACCGCCGGACACCCCGCTCTTGGCGGGCAGCCCCACCCGCAGCAGCCATTCGCCCGCGGTGTCGTACATCCCGCAGGTGGCCATCACCGCGAGCGCGCGAACCGCCACCGACTCGGCGACCACCCGGTCGCCGGTGACCGGATTGACGCCGCCGTCGGCCAGCGTCGCGGCCATCACCGCGAGATCCGCCACCCGGACCCGGATCGAGCACTGGCGGAAATACGTGCGCACGGTCTCGTCCACGTCGCCGGACAACGATCCCGCGCCGCGCATCAGGTAGGCCAAGGCCCGGTTGCGGTCCCCGGTGTCCACCTCGGAGCGGTAGACGTCCTCGTCGACGTCCAAGGGTCGGCCCGCGAACGCGGACAGGCACGCCCGGATCCGCTCGAAGCGGTCCTCCGGGTCGGCCGCCGGCACCAGGGACGTGGTCACGATCGCGCCGGCGTTCACCATCGGGTTGGCCGGTCGGCCGGTGCCGGGTTCGAGGCTGATCGCGTTGAACGCCTCCCCGCTGGGTTCGGCGCCGACCCGACGGGCCACCTCGGCCGGGCCCAGCTCGGACAGCGCGAGCGCGTAGACGAACGGCTTGGACACCGACTGGATGCTGAACGGCTCGTCGGTATCGCCCGCGAGGTAGCGGTTGCCGGACATGCTGACCAGGGCCAGCCCGAACGTCCCGGGATCGGCCGAGGCCAACTGCGGGATGTAGTCGGCGACCTCGCCGTCGGTCAGCGAGCTCAGCCGATCGTGGATCTCGATCATCGACGCGGTCACCGGGTCCATGGCGTCGACCCATCGCTCCCCGACCGAAACCCCGCACTTCCTCGCACCGTCCGCTCCCCTCCGTCAGCCCGAGGCCACCCACGGCGCTCTTCGACCCGATCGCGGGTCGAGATCAGCGTGTAACGGAGAGTCACCTATCGGTGTCGGGCGTAAACGCCTGGTCGGCGGTGGGCGCGCGCGGATGCCGGCGGGCGCGGTCCGAGGGCGCGAGGGGCGCGACGGAACGGGTCAGCGCCTCGCGGGCGGCGCGACGGTGGGTGTGGGTGCCGGTGCCGGTGCCGGTGCGGGTACGGCGGCCGGCGCGGTGGGCGCGGCGACGGGGGCCGGCGCAGGGGTTTCGGCAGTCGGCGCACGGGATCCGGCCGTCTGCGCCGGGGAGGCTGCCGCATACAGGACTTCGCGCAGGCCGGGAACGGATTCGCGGTCGGGGCGCCAAACCAGACGCAGCGTCAGGTCGGGCGCGTCCAGGGCGAGTCGGATCAGTTTGCCGGACGCGAGTTGGTCGGCGACCGCGAAGGTCGGCAACAAGGCCACGCCCAGGCCCTGTTCGGCCCACGCGCGGATGACCGCGACACTGCCGACCCGAACCTGCTCCACCCCGGTGCCCAGGAGTCGATCGCCGGCCAGCCGGAACGAACAGGCCGCCACATTGACCAGAAGTCGATGTCCGCGCAGGTCGTCGCCGGTGATCCGGGCCCGGTCCCCGAGGGGGTGGTCGGGCGCGGCGACCAGGGTCAGACCGATCGGCTCCAGGTCGACGAACGCGAGTGCGGTCGGCGGCGGTTCGAAGCCCAGTTCGCCGAGCCGAGCGCCGGTGTCCAGGAGCAACGCCGCATCCAGTCGCCCGGCGACGACGGCGGCCAGCAGATCGTCGCGATTACCGTCCGCGGCGACCTGGACCCGCAGGTCGGGCCGGCGGGCGGCGAGCCGGGCCAGCACCGAGGGCACATGCGTCGCGGCGATGCTCTCCAGCGCGCCCAGGCGCAACGGCGGGGCCGCTTCGGCCACCTCGCGGCGGGCCTGTTCCGCCTGGTCGAGCAGGCGACGCGCCCAGTCCCGCATGCGTTCGCCGGCCGAGGTGAGCGTCATGCCCCTGGGGCCTCGCTCGAACAGCGTGACGCCCACCGACTTCTCCAGGACCCGGATCTGCTCGGACACCGACGAGGGCGCGATGCCGAGCTCGTTGGCCGCGGCGGTGACGGTACCGGTTCGGGTGATCGTCTCGAACGTGCGGAGCCGGCGAAGTTCCATGCCTTGGCAACCTCGCCGGAGCGTTCGGATATTCCGAACGGGGCGTACGACTCGGCCGGTCGAGCCGAATCGGCTTCGGTCGCAGAGTGGTTCCCGTCGATCCGCCGCCGACGGCGTCGCGTATCGGTGCCGCCGCCTTCACGACCGCCCGGCCGTCGGGGCGCCGGCGCCCCGGCCGCGCTCATCCGTCCCCCGCTCGTCCGTGTCGATCGCCGGCCTCGCCCGCGGGTCGCTCACCGGTCCCGCTCACCGTCCCGTTCCTGGAGAAGTCCCGATGGCTGTTGTCGATTCACCCCCGTCCACCCCGCCCGCGCCGACGTCGCGCGCGCGTACCGTCGCCCTGCTCGGCATCTCGCTCGGCTACTTCATGGTGCTGCTCGACCTGACCGTGTTGTCCGTGGCCGAGCCGGATCTGGCTCGGTCGTTGGGCGGTTCGGTGGCCGGACTGCAGTGGGTGGTGTCCGGATACACCGTCGTGTTCGGCGCGCTGTTGTTGACGGCGGGCGCGGTGGCCGACCGGTTCGGGGCGCATCGGGCGTTCCGGGTCGGCATCGTCGGGTTCGGTCTCGGCTCGCTGCTCAGCGCGTGCGCACCGGACCTGTGGACCCTGGTGGCGCTGCGCGGACTGCTCGGCGTGGCCGCCGCCGCGTGCGTTCCGGCGTCGATGGCGATGGTCACCGTGCTGTACCCGGTGCCCTCCGAACGGGCCAAGGCGGTCGCGCTCTGGGCCGCGCTCAGCGGAGCGGCGCTCGCCGTCGGGCCGATCGCCGGCGGTCTGCTCGTCGACGGCTTCGGTTGGCGCGCCATCTTCCTGATCAACGCGCCCCTGGCCGCGCTCACCCTGGCGCTGACCGCCGGGGCGGGGGTGCGGTGCCCGCGTGGCGTACGAGCAATCGACTGGACCTCCCAGTTCGCGGCGTGCGCGGCCCTGGGTCTGGCCACCGACGCGCTGATCGCGGTCGGCTCCGGCACCGCGACGCACGCGGCTTGGTCGGGCGCGGGTGCGGTCCTGGCCGGGCTGTGGTTCGTCCGGTCCGAGCGGCGCAGCGCCCATCCGGTCCTGGCCCGGGCGATCCTGCGTTCGCGCGGCACGGTGTCGGCGCTGCTCGCGGGCGCGGCGGTCAACTTCGCGATGACCGGGCTGCTGTTCGTACTGCCGTTGCTGTTCCGACAGAACCTGCACATGTCACCGCTGCGGACCGGCGTGGCGTTCCTGCCGATGACCCTGCCGTTCGCGGTCAA
Source organism: Embleya sp. NPDC025285 (assembly GCF_055558835.1). Taxonomy (NCBI): domain Bacteria; kingdom Bacillati; phylum Actinomycetota; class Actinomycetes; order Kitasatosporales; family Streptomycetaceae; genus Embleya; species Embleya sp. NPDC025285. The sequence goes on along the minus strand of NZ_JBVHLU010000056.1, from coordinate 42,682 downwards.
CCCACTGCTCACCGGCCGGATCGTGGCCCGGTCGGGGCCGCGGGTACCGATGCTCGCCGGTCTGGGCCTGCTGACCGCCGGCAGCGTCGTGTTCACCGTGGCGGTGCACACCGGCTCGGCCTATCCGGTCCTGGCGATCGGACTGGTGTGCACCGGCTTCGGCGTCTCCTTCGCGCTTCCCGCCCTGGTCACCACCGTGATCGGCACGGCGCCCGAGGGTACGGCGGGCGCGGCGGGCGGCCTGCTCAACGCGGTCCGCCAGATCGGCGCGACCATCGGCGTCGCCTCGATGGGCGCCTTCGTCAGCGTCGACACCACGGCAGCCGAGGCCGACCTGGCCTACGCGCTGCTCCTGCCGGGCGTCCTGTGCGCGGCGATGGCCGTCGTGGTGGGCCGCCGCTGACCGTGGTCGGCGGGCCGAGGCCACGCCGATGGAACCTCCACGGCCGACCGGGCCGGCGGGACGCCGCGCGCACGGCGTCCCCCCGGTCGACGGTCGTGGCGTCACGAGCCGGTCAGGATGACGAGTTGCCGGGTCGCCCTGGTCATCGCGACATAGCGGTCGACCGCTCCTTCGACGCCCTCGCCGAACGTCTCCGGGTCGATCAGGACGACCAGGTCGAACTCGAGTCCCTTCGACAACTCCGGGGTCGACGACCGCACGCGGGACGTCGGCCGGAAGGTGGGATCGCCGATGACGCAGGCGATGCCCTCGGCGTGCTCGGCGAGCCACGCGTCGAGGATCGAAGACAGCTCCGCGGTGGATCCGTACCGCACGGGGACGCCGGCGCTGCGGATGGAGGTCGGCACGTTGGCGTCCGGCAGCACGGCCCGGATGACCGGCTCCGCCTCCGTCATGATCTCCTCCGGCGTCCGGTAGTTGATGCTCAGCGAGGCCAGGTTGATCCGGTCGAGCCCGACCCGCTCCAGCCGTTCCTGCCACGACTCGGTGAACCCGTGCCTGGCCTGGGCGCGGTCGCCGACGATGGTGAAGCTCCGGGACGGGCAGCGCAGCAGCAACATCTGCCACTCCGCGTCGGTCAGTTCCTGCGCCTCGTCCACGACGATGTGCGCGAACGGCCCGGCGAGCAGATCCGGTTCGACGCCGGACCGTGCGCTCTCGTCGATCAGGGAGTGCTGGAGATCCTCTCCGCGCAGCATCGTCACCACACCCTCACCGTCGTCGTCGGCTTCGAGCAGGGCGTCGACGACGTCGTCCATGCGCTTGCGCTCCGCGGCGACGGCGGCGTCCTGCCGACGCTTGCGCCGGGCCGCCTCCGGGTCGCCGAGCCGCTGCCGTGCCACGTCCAGGAGGGGCAGGTCGGACACCGTCCAGGCCTGGGCGTCCGCACGCTGCAACCTGCGCACCTCCCCGGGACTCAGCCAGGGCGCGCACATCCGCAGGTAGGCGGGTACCGACCACAGGTCCCCGACCAGGTCGGACGCTTCCAGCAGCGGCCACGCGCCGTTGAAGGCCGTGAGCAGTTCCCGATTCTGTCGCAGGGACCTGCGCAGCAGGTCGACCGAGACGTCCTCGTCCTCGTCGTCGTGCTTGTCCACCAGGATCGTGAGCAACTCCTCCCAGATCCGCTCGCGCGCCTCGTTGTGCGGCATACCGGGTTCCGCCGCCTCGAACGCCTCGGCCCAGTCGGCGGCGGTCAGCCGGACGTCGGACCAGTGGGTCGTGATCGTCATGCCCTTGGTCGGGCGTTCCTCGTAGAACCGGACGGCCGCCTCGATCGCCTTCACCAAATCCGCGGACGACTTCAACCGGGCCACCTCCGGGTCGGCTTCGACCGCTGCCCCGGCTCCCTCGGCGACGAGGTCCCGCAGGGTGCAGGTCTGGACGCCCTCCTCGCCGAGGCTGGGCAGGACGTCGGCGACATAGCCCAGGTAGGGCTGGTGCGGACCGACGACCAGCACGCCGCCCCGGCGGTGACCCAGGTGTGGGTCGGAGTACAGGAGGTAGGCGGAGCGGTGCAGGGCGACGACGGTCTTCCCGGTACCCGGACCGCCGTCGACGACGAGGGCGCCGCGCGATCCGGCGCGGATGATGGCGTCCTGATCGGCCTGGATGGTGCCGAGCACGTCCCGCATCCGACTCGACCGGTTGCCGCCCAGACTCGCGATGAAGGCGGACTGGTCGTCGAGCGCGGCGTGCCCGGCGATCTCGTCCGGGTCGAACACCTCGTCCCAGTAGTCGCTGATCCGGCCGCGGGTCCAGCGATACCGGCGGCGGCCGGCCAGACCCATCGGGTTGCCGTGGGTGGCTCCGAAGAACGGCTCGGCCGCGGGGGTGCGCCAGTCGATCAGCAGTCGGCGACCCGCGCTGTCGGTCAGGCCGAGTCGTCCGACGTACACGGGCTCGGAGTCGTCCGTGCCGACCATGTGTCCCAGGCACAGGTCCAGACCGAAGCGACGCAGTGCGCGCAGGCGGGTGGTCAGCCGGTGGATCTCGATGTCCCGGTCCATCGCCTGCCGACCCTTGCCGCCGGGCGACTTGCGCGCGGCGTCCAGGCGGTCGGACAGCTCGGCGATCGACTGGTCGAGACACTCCGCGATGGCCGCGAAGTGCTGCTCGTCGCCGGCGATCAGCGACGGGTCGGCCTTGGCGGAGACGCGCTCGGGGAGGTCGAAGGCGCTGGTGGTGGTCAGGGAGTTCAGGGATTGCACGGCAAAGCTCCGATCTGCGGTCACTTGCGACCACGGCGCGCGGCAGGGCGTTCGGACCGTCGTGGCGGACCCGGTGGTTGGGGGTTCCGGCCCGAGGATCCGAGTGGTTACGCGGATACGGGCGACCCGTCCCGGCTGATCGCGGCGAGCGGTGGCTCCGAGAGGTCCGCAGACGCGCACACCCGCACCTCGGGGCCCGGGTCCCGCAACCGCGTGGCGAGTGCCACCGCCGCTTCGACGTCCCCCCGCGACCCATCCGTCGACAACAACACACGCACTTCGTGAATCTCCCATTTCCGCAGATGACGGCCCAAGTTCCGGCTCAGGTCGATGATTCTGCGGTACGACCGGGGCCTTGCCGCAAGGCCCCCGGTGCGCTATATGTTGTACATGGCGAGGAGAGCGTGTTCCCTCGCCTTTTTTCATGCGTCGCGGACGGACCTCCCGCGCGAAGCAGCGAAGCGGTGGGGCTACGGCGCGGTGCGGACGGCCCCGGGTTCGTGGACACGCCGCGTGGGTGTCGTCCCGTCGTCGGTGCGGTGTGCAAGGCTGCGTCGCGACATGCCGATCGAGATGACGAAGGTGGCGCGATGACTACGGCGGCTCACGGGACATTCGAGCTCACCTCGTTCGAGCCGGAGGCGGTCGACGAGGCACCGGGCGCCGAGCTCGGCCGGGTTCGGATCACCAAGACCTTCACCGGCGACCTGGTCGGCACCGGCACGGTACACATGTTCTCGGTGACCGACCTCGACGGCACCCCCGCCGCGTACGTCGCCGTGGAGCGCTTCACCGGCGAACTGGCCGGGCGCAAGGGCTCCTTCGTCCTCCAACACAGCGCACCGGGCAGCAACGGCGAACAGTTGGCCATCCAGGTGGTCGCGGGTACCGGTACGGACGAGCTCGTCGGGATCGGCGGCACGCTCGACATCGTCCGGACGGACGACGGCGGCCACACCTATGTCCTGCACCACACGCTCGGCTGAGCGAGGGCGCCTCGCGCCGGATCGACCCGAGCCCGGTCGCCCCGCGTCGTCTCCGATGGCGGGACACGCACCGCGACCGATCTTGACCGGCGACCGGCGGCGATCTAACCTCCGAATCGGAAAGCGCTTTCCATACCCGGCGTGCCCGCCCCACCGGACGCTCCCGGCAGGACGGCCGGGACCGGCGGAGTCGACCGAACCGACGGGATTGACGGAACCGACGGGATTGACAGGGCTGACGGGACCAGGCCGGCCGGGAAGCGCGCCGGGCAAGAGAGTCGAGGACACGTGAGCACACCCGAGCGTCGTCGCAAGTGGGCGTTCAGCACACTCGGCGCCCCCGGCCGGCCGGTCCACGAGCACGTCGTCCGAGCCATCCGACACGGCTGCACGGGTCTGGAACTACGGGTACACCAGGACGAGTTCGTCAATCTGGACCTCCCCGCCGGCGAACGTCGGGCGATCCGCGAGCGAATCGCCGACGCCGACCTCGAGGTACCCTGCCTGGCCGGCTACGCCGGCATCTGCGCACCCACGCCCGACCCGATCGTGCTCTCCACGATCCACCGTCTCCTCGACCTGGCCCACGACCTGGCCGCGCCCGCCATCCGGATCTTCCCGGGCGGCACCGGCGAGGGCGACGCCGCACGCGCCGAACGCCGCCTGGCGGTCCTGCTCCCGGAGGCCACCGCCCGCGGCGTGACCCTGCTCGTGGAAACCCACGACTCGCACCCCACCGGCGCGGCGGTGGCGGACCTGGTGCGACCGTTCGGCGGCACGGTCGGGGTGATCTGGGACGCGTTGCACCCGTGGCGACACGGCGAGGACCCCGCCGACACGGCCGACGCCCTGGCCGGCCTGCTGCGCTACGTGCAGATCAAGGACGCCGCATCCGCCACCGACACCGCACCGGTCCCCCTGGGCACCGGCACGGTGCCCCTCACCACCATCGGAACCACGCTGCGCGGACACGATTGGCACGGCTGGGTCTCCCTGGAGTGGGAGAAGGCCTGGTACCCGGAGGCCGTCTCCCTGGAAGAGGCGCTCCCGGGCGCCGCCGACTGGGTGGCCCGATTCGGCTCTCCCCGGTAGGCCGGTCGACCGGGCCCGGTCATCGGGCCGTCGATCCGGGGGTCATCGAGATGCCCAGCATGCGGGCGCCGGTTTCGCTGCGGGGACGGTGGCGGCTGCCCGGCGCGAAGACCACATAGGTGCCGGCGGGATGGCGCTCGGAGCCCTCGATCACCTCGCCGCTGAGGACGTAGTAGCGCTCCTCGGTGGTGTGCACGTCCACCTCGGGCCATTCCGTCCCCGGGGCGAAGTCGATCAGCCAGCCGCGGGCGTACTCGGTGCCCGCCAGGCGGCGTCGGACGATCCCTGGGGCCACGTCGATCGGGATGACGTCGTCCACGTGCACGGCGGATTTCGGGACGGTCGGGTGCTCGATCCCGGTCCGGGTCGCGGTCTCCGCGCCAGTCTCGGCACGGTACCCGGTCCCGGACGGGTTCTCGGTGTGGTTCGGGGTCTCGGTCTCGTGGTTCGAGGTCTCGATCTCGCTCATGCGTCCACTCTGGTCCGGGGCCACTCGCCCGGACAGTGTCGGAAAAGACTTCCATGGGTACATTCCTGCCATGCGTCGTCATCGGGTCGTGGCCGTGCTGAACCCGCCGCAGTCGCCGTTCGAGTTGGCCTGCGCCGCCGAGGTCTTCGGCACCGTGCGCCCGGATCTGCCGACGCACTACGACTTCCGGATCTGTACGCAGTCCCCCGGCCCCCTGCCGACGACCATCGGCTACGCGCTGGTCGTGGAGAGTGGGCTGGAGGCCCTGACCGAGGCGGACACCGTGGTCGTGCCGGGCTGGCAGCCACCGGGCGGCGAGGTGTCGGTCGAGGTTCTGGCCGCCCTGCGGGCCGCACACCGCCGAGGCGCGCGGATGGTCGCGATCTGTACCGGCGCCTTCGTCCTGGCCCGGGCCGGACTGCTCGACGGCCGCCGCGCCACCACGCACTGGCGCCGGGCCGCACAATTCGCCGCCGGCTTCCCCGAGGTCGTCGTGGACCCGGACGTGCTCTACGTGGACCATGGCGACGTGGCCACCAGCGCCGGCACGGGTGCGGGCATCGACCTGTGCCTACACCTGGTCCGGACCGACCACGGTGCCTGGTACGCCGCACAGGTCGCCCGCAGCATGGTGCTGCCGCCGCACCGCGAGGGCAGCCAACTCCAGTACGCGACCCACCCGACCTCGACCCGCAACGACGAATCGTTGGCCCCACTGCTCGACTGGGCGGCGGATCGCCTGGAGACCCCGCTGACCCTGGACCGACTCGCCGAGCAGGCCGGTCTGTCCGGCCGGACCCTGGCCCGCCGGTTCGCCGAACAGCTCGGCGTCAGCCCCGGACAATGGCTGCTCGGCCGACGCGTCGACGCGGCCCGGATCCTGCTCGAACAGACCGACCTGCCCGTGGAGACCATCGCCGGCCGCGTCGGCCTCACCACCGCCGTCAACCTGCGCCGCCACTTCCGCGCCCGCGTCGGCACCACACCCGGCGCCTACCGGCGCACCTTCGGCGAGACCCGGACACCACGCTGAACCAACCGGGTTCGGGGAAGCATGCAACCCGGCCGGCACTCGCGCGTCGGCGGCTACCCGGGCGATCCCGGCGGGTCGTTCCTCGCCGCGAGGCGGGACAACTCGCACAGGGTTCGCCGGCCCGCCTCGTCCGGTTCCGCGGGTTGGTACATGGTGATGCGCCGGCCGCCCTCCAACCGCAGCACCTCGAACGCGAGGGTGATCCCGCCGAGTCGCGGATGCCGGAAGGTCTGCCGGTCGCTGCGCCGCCGACGGACGTCGTAGCGTTCCCACCGGGACGCGAACTCCGGGCTTTCGGAACCGAGTTCGTCGACAAGCGCGGCCAGTTCGGGATCCTTCGGGTCGGCGGCCAGGAGCGAGCGCAGTTGGGCGGTGGTGCCGGCCGCGACCCGTTCCCAGTCGGTGAACAGCGCCCGCGACGCCGGGTGCAGGAACAGATAGCGGACGGTGTTGCGGCGCTCGGGCGCCCACTCGGCCAACCCGGGGAAGAGCACGAACGCCTCGGGGTTGGCGGCCAGGATGTCACTGGTGCGGGTGAGCAGGTAGGCGGGCCAGGGCCGGACGCGCTCCAACAGGGCGTGGATGCCCGGTCGTACCTCACGATCCGCCGGTGAGCCCCCGGCGGACATGCGCTCGGCCGCGTGGTTGGCCAGCGCGTACAGATGCGCGTGTTCCTCTTCGTTCAAGCGCAACGCGGCGGCGAGTCCGTCCAGGATCGTGCCGCCGGGATTGTTCTCGCGGCCCTGCTCGAGGCGCGTGTAGTACTGGATGCTCAGTCCCGCCAGTGCGGCCAATTCCTCCCGGCGCAGGCCCTGGGTGCGACGCAGACCGGTGCCCGCGGGCAGCCCGACGTCGCCGGGCTGAAGGCGCGCGCGGCGGGCCTGCAGGAATTCTCCGAGCGGGTGTGTTGGTGTCACCCCTCGATTGTCACAAAGTCGGGGACCTTCGCGCCGGTGCGTACGATACGGCCCTCCCGGGGACCGATGGGTGGGCTCGGCGGGCTATGCCCTGGCACGTCGGTGCGCCGCGACCCGTTCGCGGGTCGCGCAGCGGCGGGAGCAGTAGCGACGGGGCGGGCCACTGCCCTCGTTGGTGAAGACGTTCTCGCAGGTGCTCGACGCGCAGACACCGCCGGGTGGGCGCTGTCGGTCCCAGACCAGGAGGGTCAGCGCCAGACAGGCCGAGGCGAGGAACCATTCGCCCCAGGGCGCGTCGTCGTCGCCGTCCAGGTGCGGGTGCCACGGGCTGCGGCCGGCGTGCGAGGTGAGCCGGAGGGGGCCTCGGCCGCGCCGGAGCAGGCGATTGAGCGCGGCCGCGGCGGCGTCGACGTCCTCGGCGGTGAAGACCTCGCGCAGCAGCATCGCGGCGGCGCGCAGGTCGGTGACATCGGACGCGGTGAGGTCGATGGGGTCGGACTCCCCGTACGCGCGCAGCAGTTCCGCGATATCCGCCGGGGACGGGGAGGGGTCCGTCGCCGCTTCGGCGGCCGTGAGGGCGTTGACCAGGGCGACCGTTCGGCGGGTCACGGCCTGGACCGAGTGGCGGGTGGTGGATCGCTCGTCGTTCGATGGCGGCACGGGACGACTGTAACGCATCTGGTGGATGTTTGAGTTACCTGCGTAACGTGCCGGACATGACAAAGCGTTACGGAATGTGGTCCTACCTCTCCGGAGCGGCCGCCGCGCGCACGGGCGACGAAATGTCGGGGCCGGCCCTGCTCCTGGCCGGGCTCGCGGCCACCGGGTCGGCGGCCACCGGGTCGGCGCTGCTCGCGGCCGTCACCGTGTCGGCTGCGCTCGGCGGCCCGGTCTTCGGCGTCCTGCTCGACCGCTCGGCCCGACCGGGGCGGCTGTTGACCGCCGCGCTCGCCGGCTACGCGGTGGCGCTCGGGGTGATCCTGTCCACGCTGGGCCTGGTCCCGCTCGCGATCACCCTGCTGATCGCGGTGGGCGCGGGCCTCCTGGCACCGGCCCTGGCCGGCGGCTGGACCTCGCAGTTGCCCCGCGTCGTCCCGGCCGCCGACCTGCCCCGGGCGACCGCGTTCGACGCGATGACCTTCAACCTGGCGAGCCTGACCGGACCGGCCCTGGCCGGCCTCGTGGCGAGCGTGGCCGGCGCCGACGCCGGGGTGATCGTGTCCCTCACGCTGATCTGCCTCGCGCTGCCGGCGGCGTGGACCCTGCCCTCGTCCCGGGGCCGCGCCGCACGGGCGGGCCCGACCACGTCGATCGGCACCGACGTCGCGGCCGGCTTCCGCGTCATCGCCCGCACCCCGCCGCTGGCCCGGGCCACCGCCGCCTCGATGTGGTCCTGTGTGGGCCAGGGCATCCTGATCGCGTACAGCCCCGTGCTCGGCGAACGGGTGCTCGACTCGCCGGCGCGCGGCACGATCCTGCTCTCGGTCGTGGCGGCCTCGGCGCTCGCGACCAACACGCTCCTCGCCCGCCACCCCCACACGATGCGTCCGGACACCGTGATGTGGTGCGGGCCGCTGATCCTGGCCGCCGCGCTGCTCGTCGCGACGATCGGCCGGCCGGTGGCGCTGATCGCCGCGATGCTGCTCGCCGGTGTCGGCGAAGGCCCGCAATTGGCCGCGCTGTTCGCCATTCGCCACCGCGAGGCCCCCGCCCACCTGCGCGGCCGGATCTTCACCATCGGCGCCGGCCTGAAGATCACCGCCTTCGCCCTCGGCGCGGCCCTCACCGGGCCCCTCACCACCCCGACGCTCGCGCTCCCCCTCCACGCGGCGGCCGGTTGCCAGGCCCTGGCCGCCCTCACGTTCGCCATCCGTCGCTCGCCGAAAAACCGCGGGCACCCGGCAGCCGAGGCGAGCCCGACTCCCGCCGACCACACGACACGCGCGGACCCGTACGCGCCGGATCCGCGACGCGGCGACGGGATCGGACCTTGACCGAAGCACCGGGAGCGCACCGCAAAACCCTCCCCGACCCACCACGAGCCGCACTCGGCAACGCCGCTCCGGGATGGACGTGCCGGAAAAGGAGGCACCCGGGCAGCACGGGCGCGGGAGAGGCCGACGCGGCAGGGACGAGTCCGCCGGCCGCGGCGACATCGTCGTGACGCCTGGGCCCCGTCCGGCGGATCATGCCGGGCGGCTCACCAGCGCTGAATCGCTGTAGCGATCCGCCGGACATGGAGCCGGCCGGCGCAGGTTGGGCCCGCCGCCAAATACCTCGACATCGGTCGCGGTGATCGGGGACGCTTCGCGCGATGACCCGAATCGACGACACGCCGCCCGCGTGGGACGAGCGCACGCGGCTCACCACGTTTCTCGACTACACCCGTGCCACCGCCCGCGCCAAGTGCGATGGCATCTCTGCGGAGAACGCCCGCAAGGCGCTCCTGCCGGGCTCACCGCTGATGACCATGAGCGGATTGATCAACCACCTCCGCTGGGTGGAGTACCACTGGTTCCAGGTGGTCTTCCTCGGCGAGGAGGACCGGGGTCCCTGGACCGATGAGGACCCCGACCGCGAGATGCGTATCGCCGTCGACTTCCCGCTCACGCGGTTGCTCGACGAATACGCCGAACAGAGCGCCCGCTACCGCGAACCGGTCGCCGGGAACAGCCTGGACACCCGGGCCGAGGGAGCCATCCGCGACGGTCTCCATGTCGACCTGCGCTGGATCCTCCTGCACCTCACCGAGGAGACGGCCCGCCACAACGGCCACCTGGACATCCTGCGCGAGATGCTCGACGGCACGACCGGCGGCTAGCCCCCTGTCCGGCGGCTCCTGGTGGATCGGGCCGCGTCGTGAGCGCAGCGAGGAGCCCGAAGGGCGGATGCCGTGCATCGGCGCGCCGGAGAAGCAGCCGCACAGTGGTTCCATTCGGCTGCCTCTCCGGTGCGCCGAGGCGCGGTGCCAGGCGGCGCGGACCCACCAGGAGCCGCCGGACAGGGGCTAGCGCGGTGACGTTGCCGTGCTGGCGCGGATCACGAGTTCCGCGTCGAGGTCGATGGTGCGGGGGTCGATGGTCGGGCCGGTGAGGATCATGTCCATCGCGCGGGCGCCGATGTCGGCGAGGGGCAGGCGGATCGTGGTCAGTGGCGGGTTGAGGTCGGCGGCGAAGGGGAGGTCGTCGAAGCCGACCACCGAGACCTGGTCGGGTACGCGCAGGCCCAGGTCGTCGCGAAGCGCATTGAGCACGCCGGCGGCCATCACGTCGTTGAGGACGACGATCGCGGTCGGTTCGGGCGCGCGGGCCATCAGCGCGCGGGTGGCGGCTCGGGCCTCCTCCCGGGTGAAGCCGCCGTCGACCACGTGCGTCGGGGGCAACGTCACGCCCAGGGAGCGCAGTTGCCGCCGGGCGCCGTCCAGGCGGTCGCGCACGCTGGTCAGCGCGCGCGGGCCCGAGACGATGCCGAACCGGCGGTGGCCGAGCTCGTACAGGTGTCGCACCGCGAGCGCGGCGCCGGCCCGGTTGGCCGGGCGGACCGTGTCCGAGTCGATCCCGTGCGCCCCGACGGCGACCACGTGGCCCCCGTCGGCACGGTAGGCGTCCACCTCGGTGGCCAGGCGCCGGGTGAAGTCGCGATCGGCGAAGCCGCTCCCGGCCAATACCACCGCACGGGCGCGTTGGGCACGCAGTCGGGCCAGGTAGTCGAGTTCGAGTTCGGGGTCGCGGAACGTGGCTGCCAGCATCACGAGCAGACCGTGCTCGCGGGCGACGCCCATCGCGCCGGCCGCGATGGCGGCGAAATAGGGGTCGGCCACGTCGTGCACGACCACGCCGACCACGGTGGTCGTCGAACGGGCCAGGGCCTGGGCGGGGGCGTTGGAGACGTAGCGCAGTTCGCGAGCCGCGTCGAGGACGCGTCGGCGCAGTTCCTCGCCCACGATCCGGGTGCCGTTGCTGCCGTGCAGGGCACGGGAGGCGGTGGCCGAGGACACCCCGGCGCGCTCGGCCACCTGCTGGAGGGTGACGGGGCCCGCCGGGCGGGCCGCGGGCGCGTCGGAGGTCGGAGTCGGCATGGGCCCAGAGTAGCGAGCGGAACGCGCATACCCAACCTGTTCCGGCGCCAGGGCCACTCATGGACGGCATGACGCCTTTGTTCCCTTGACCCCATCGTCTCCTCGCTCTAACTTACGGGAAAGCGCTTTCCCACACTTGATACCGAGAGCACAGCAGAAATCGGCGCACCCGGGCTCGGCCGAGCCCACAGTCGGGCTCGGGTGACCCGCGTCCGACCCGAACCCGACCGCATCCGGCTCGCCGGAACACGGCCCACCCGGCTCCGGTCGTAGCGCCGCTGCTCGTCCCTGTCCGCCCCGCTTCACCCCCGCTTCCGAGAGGCCCCCATGACCACCCACACCCTCGGCGTCGTGATGAACGGCGTCACCGGCCGAATGGGCTACCGCCAGCATCTGGTCCGCTCGATCCTGGCCATCCGCGACCAGGGCGGGGTCGCGCTCGCCGACGGATCCCGGGTCCGGCTCGAACCGGTGCTGGTGGGCCGGGACGCGGAGAAGCTGCGCGCGATCGCCGACCGGCACGGCCTGAGCGGCGCGTGGACGACGAACTTGGATACGGCGTTGGCGGACCCGGCCAACACGATCTACTTCGACGCGCAGGTGACCACGGCGCGCGAGAAGGCGATCCACGCGGCGATCGCGGCGGGCAAGCACGTGTACACCGAGAAGCCGACCGCCGAGACGCTCACCGGCGCACTCGACCTGGCCCGGGCCGCCGACGCCGCCGGGGTCAAGCACGGCGTCGTGCAGGACAAGCTGTTCCTGCCCGGCCTGCTCAAGCTGCGCCGGCTGATCGAGGGCGGCTTCTTCGGCCGAATCCTCTCGGTACGCGGCGAGTTCGGCTACTGGGTGTTCGAGGGCGACTGGCAGCCCGCACAGCGGCCGAGCTGGAACTACCGTGCCCAGGACGGCGGCGGCATCGTCGTGGACATGTTCTGCCACTGGTCCTATGTGCTGGAGAACCTGTTCGGCCGGGTCGAGGCCGTCACCGCGAAGGCCGTCACACACATACCCACCCGATGGGACGAGCGCGGGCGCGAGTACCCGGCGACCGCCGACGACGCCGCCTACGGCATCTTCGAGCTCGCGGGCGGGATCGTCGCGCAGATCAACTCGTCCTGGGCGGTGCGGGTCAACCGTGACGAACTGGTGGAGTTCCAGGTCGACGGCACCGAGGGCAGCGCGGTCGCGGGGCTGCGTCGTTGCCGGGTCCAGCACCGCTCGGCAACGCCGACTCCGGTGTGGAATCCCGACCTTCCGGTCACCGAGCCGTTCCGCGACCAGTGGCAGGAGGTGCCGGACAACACGGGTGACGGCGGCTTCGACAACGGCTTCAAGGTGCAGTGGGAGGACTTCGTTCGGCACGTGGTCTCGGACGAGCCGTTCGCCTTCGATTTCCTCGCCGGCGCGCGCGGCGTGCAGTTGGCCGAGTGCGGACTGCGCTCCTCGGCCGAGGGCCGCCGGGTGGAACTGCCGGTGCTGGACGGGAAGTCCGCATGACCGCCCGGCTGTTGCTGCCCACCGCCGCCGGCACGCTGGAGCCGTACGAGCCGACCGGGAACTACCTCGGCGCGGCCCCCGGCGGCGCGGCCTTCCGCGACCGCACCGCGTACGCCGCCGCGCACGTCGTGGCCGACCCGCTCGCGGACAACACTCCGGGCCGACCGGCCGTGTTGGACTGGGACGCCACCCTCGCCTTCCGTCACCACCTGTGGTCGCACGGCTTCGCCGTCGCGGACGCGATGGACACCGCACAACGCAACATGGGCCTGGACTGGTCGGCCACCGCTGAACTGATCCGACGCAGCGCGGCCGAGGCCGCCACGGTCGGCGATCCCTACGCCCTGCTCGCGTGCGGCGCGGGTACCGACCACGCCGGGACGCGCCTGAGCATCGATCAGGTCGTCGAGGCCTACACCGAACAGATCGCGACGGTCGAGGAATCGGGCGCCAAGGTCGTGCTGATGGCGAGCCGTCAACTGGCCGCGGCCGCGCGCGGGGCCCAGGACTATCGCCGGGTGTACGACACGCTGCTGCGGCAGGTGCGCCGCCCCGTCGTACTGCACTGGCTCGGTGAGGTGTTCGACCCGGCACTGGCCGGCTACTGGGGATCGGCCGACGTGAACGCGGCGACCGAGGTGTTCCTGGAACTGGTGCGCGAGCACGCGGACCGCGTCGACGGGGTCAAGGTCTCGTTGCTCGACCGCGAGCACGAGATCCGGCTGCGCGCCGAACTGCCGCCGGGCGTACGGCTGTACACCGGCGACGACTTCCACTATCCGGAGCTGATCCGGGGCGACGACCGGCACTTCAGCCATGCCCTGCTCGGCATCTTCGACGCGATCGCCCCGGTCGCGGCCGGCGCGCTGCGCGCACTGGACGCGGGCGACACGGCCGGGTACGACGCGCTCCTCGCGCCGACGGTCCCGCTGTCGCGCCACCTGTTCGCCGCCCCCACGTACCACTACAAGACCGGCATCGTCTTCCTCGCCTGGCTCACCGGGCACCAGAGCGCCTTCACCATGGTCGCCGGTGCCCAATCGGCCCGCTCGCTACCGCACTTGGCCCAGGCCTATCGCCTCGCCGACGCGGCGGGCCTGCTGCCGGACGCCGACGCGGCGGCCGCACGGATGCGGGCGCTGCTCGCGGTGGCGGGGGTGGACGCGTGAGGCCCGGAAGCACCGACGTGAGCACCGACGGAAGCGTCGACGCAAGGGCGCTGGACGTACCGAGCGGAACTCCCGCCGGTACGCCCACTCCCGGCCCCGGCGACCCACGCATCGCGCGGCTGTCGCTGAACCAGTGGACAACGCGCGAGTGGTCGTTGCGCGAGGCCGTGGAGGGTTGTGTACGGGCGGGGTTGCCCGCCATCGGATTGTGGCGGGACAAGGTCGCCGACGCCGGTCTCGCCGAATCGGCGAAGCTCGTCCGAGAGGCCGGATTGCGGGTGTCGTCGCTGTGCCGGGGCGGGTTCCTGACGGCGCGTGAGCCGGTCGCGCGGGCCGAGGCGATCGCCGACAACCGACGGGCGATCGAGGAGGCCGCGGCGCTGGAGGCGGCGTGCCTGGTCCTGGTCGTCGGCGGACTGCCCGCCGGCGACCGGGATCTGCCCGGCGCGCGGGAGCGGGTCGCCGAGGCGCTGGCCGAACTCGCCCCGTACGCGGGTGCGCACGGTGTCCGGCTCGCGCTGGAGCCGCTGCACCCGATGTACTGCGCCGACCGCGCGGTGCTCTCCACGCTCGACCAGGCGATCGACCTCGCCGAGCCGCATCCGGTCGGGCAGGTGGGCGTGGTGGTCGACGCGTTCCACGTGTGGTGGGACCCCTACCTCCCGGCCGCCATCGCCCGGGCCGGCGAGCGGATCGCCTCGTTCCAGGTCTGCGACTGGGTGTTGCCGCTTCCGGCGGACAACCTGCTCGCGCGAGGCATGATGGGCGACGGCGTGATCGACTTCCGGTCGATGGCAGCCGCGGTCGAGGCGGCCGGTTACGTCGGCGACATCGAGGTGGAGATCTTCAACGCGGACGTCTGGGCCGCGCCCGGCGACGCGGTCGTGGACACACTCAAGCGGCGCTACGTCACGGAGATCCTCGGCTGACGCCGCGCGTCCTCGAACCGACATCCGTGACCGCGGCCGGCCATCCCCCGGCCCGGCCGGCCGCACCCGCCACCGGGCTCGCGGCTCGGCCGTGGTCGTGCCGTCTCGGCCACCCGACCGATCCAGCAACGGTCGGGAGCCGTCGGTAGCGGTCCGGAACAGTCGGGAGCGGTCGGGAACGACCCCGTACGACCCGAACGGCCGGGAAGCCGCCGGCAACGACCCGCAACGATCAGCGACCGAGAAGGTGGAACCGCCATGCGGATCGTCATTGCTCCCGATGCGTTCAAGGGCACCATCGGTGCCGAGGCGGCCGCGGCTGCCTTGGGTGAGGGGTGGTCGCGGGGGCGGCCCGGCGACGACATCGTCGCGTTGCCGTTGGCCGACGGCGGTGAGGGCACGCTCGACGCGATGGCGCGGGCCGTGCCGGGCGCCGTCCGGGTACCGGTGCTCGGTGCGCCCGGCCCGGACGGGCGGCCCGTGGACACCGCCTGGTTGCGTCTGCCGGACGGCACGGGTGTCGTCGAGTTGGCCGCCGTGTCGGGGTTGCCGCTGATGGCCGCTCCCGATGCGATGCGCGCGCACACCGCCGGCCTCGGCACGGTGCTCGCCGCCGCGCTGGGGGCCGGCGTGTCCGCCCTGGTCGTCGCGGTGGGCGGCTCGGCCTCGACCGATGGCGGAACCGGCGTACTGGCCGCCCTCGGAGCCCGCTTCCACGACTGCGACGGCAAGGAACTCCCGTACGGGGGAGGATCTTTGGCCCGTCTCGCGGCGATCGACTCGACGCGTCTGGCGACGCCCCCACCCGGCGGCGTCCAGATCCTCACCGACGTCACCAATCCACTGCTGGGCCCCACCGGCGCCGCCGCCGTCTTCGGTCCGCAAAAGGGCGCGTCCGCCCGCGAGATCGCCGAACTGGACGCCGGACTCGCCCGCCTGGCAACGCTCCTCGGCGGCACCCCGGCCGCGCCCGGCGCCGGTGCCGCCGGCGGTACCGCGTACGGTTTGGCCACCGCCTGGAACGCCGCCATCGTCCCCGGCGCCCCACGCGTCGCCGAACTCGCGGGGCTGCCCGCCGCACTCGCCGACGCGGATCTGGTCATCACCGGCGAGGGCCGCTTCGACGCCACCTCCACGCACGGGAAGGTGGTCGGCGCGGTCCTCGACCTCGCCCGCCGCGGCACCGGCGTCCCGGTGGCCCTGGTCGCCGGCTCGATCGCCGCACCCCTCCCCACCGGCGTCAGCACATCCGCCGACCTGACCCGGCTCGCCGGGTCGGCGACGGCGGCCCAGACCGACGCCGCGCGCTGGCTCCGTCTGGCCGGCGCCACCATGGCCGGCCGCTTCGGCGCCGACCGGGCGGCGCGGGCCCGCCGGGATCCCCTCGACCGGCCCTGACACTCCGCCGGATCGGGGCACACGTCACAAACGCCGGGCCGGCACGTACCCGCCCGCGCGGAGCCGGGGCCACGGGCAGGGGCGCGAACCTGGTGGTCACCGGCCGCACCCGCTCCGCCACCCCGTGGGCCACCCGGCGCCCACCGGCGCGGGGCCCGGTGGGTCGGGGTCCGGCTAGGCTGAGTGGACAATGAACCGTTTCTCTGCGCCTTCCGGCGAGTTCGAGCTCACCCGTTATCCCGAGGATTCCCGCGATCTGCTGCGCGCGTGGGACGCGGCCGACGAGTACGTGCTTCGGCACCTCGCCGGGATCGACGACGACAAGCCGACGGATCTGTCCGGCAACGTCGTGGTGGTGGGTGACCGCTGGGGAGCGCTGGCCACCGCGCTGGCCGAGTCCCGGCCCGTGCAGATCAGCGACTCGTTCCTCGCCCAGGAGGCCACCCGGGCGAACCTGGCGCGCAACGAGGCGGATCCGGACTGGGTGCGGCTGCTGTCCACCCGGGACGCGCCGCCGGAGCGCGTCGACGTCCTGATCGTCCGGGTCCCGAAGAACCTGGCGCTGCTGGAGGACCAGTTGCACCGGCTCGCGCCGGGCGTGCACGCGGACACGGTCGTGGTCGGCACCGGCATGACCACCGAGATCCACACCTCCACGCTCAAGCTGTTCGAGCGCATCATCGGCCCGACCCGCACGTCGTTGGCGGTACGCAAGGCCCGGCTGATCTTCGCCACCCCCGACCCCTCGCTCCCGCGTACCGCGAGCCCGTGGCCGCGCAGCTACGCGCTGCCCGGCGACGTCGGCGCGGGGTCCGGGATCGTGGTCACCAACCACGCGGGCATCTTCTGCGGCGACCGGCTCGACATCGGTACCCGCTTCCTGCTGCGCAACCTCCCGCGCCGCACCGGACGCGACCGGGTGGTGGACCTGGGCTGCGGCAACGGTGTGGTGGGAACGGCGGCGATGCTGGCCAATCCGCGCTCGGACGTGCTGTTCGTCGACGAGTCGCATCAGGCCGTGGCCTCGGCGCGGGCCACCTTCCAGGAGAACCTGGGTTCGGACGCGGGTGCCGAGTTCGTGGTGGGCGACGGCTTGACGGACGTACCGGCCGAGAGTGTCGACCTGGTCCTGAACAACCCGCCGTTCCACACCCATCGGGCCACCACCGAGGCGATCTCGTGGCGGATGTTCGCCGGCTCGCGTGCCGCGCTGCGCCCGGGCGGCGAATTGTGGGTGATCGGCAACCGGCACCTCGGCTATCACGTGAAGTTGCGCCGGCTGTTCGGCAACTGCGACATCGTGGCGAGCGACCCGAAGTTCGTGGTGCTGCGGGCGGTCAAGAAGTAGCGGGAGGCGCGTGCGGCGACGGCTGCGGTCACGCGCGCGAGGTTCGTGCGCGTCGACCGGACCGGGTTTCCGCGCGCGGCCGGCCGGTCCGGTGTCGCGCGGGTCCGGTGTCGCGCGGGTTCGGGCTGGTCCGGTGCTCCGCGGGCCCGGGCATGTCGGGTGTCCCAGCGCGCCTGCCGGCGTACCTCAGGCGGGGTTCTCCACCCGGAGCAGCATGCGCTTCAGCAGGGCGATCAGTTCGTCCTGATCGATCTCGTCCAACGGCTCGACCATGGCGCGCTCGGCGCCGTCGAGCAGTTTCATCGCGGCCGTCCAGCGGGCGCGGCCGGACTCGGTGAGCTCGACGTCGACCCGGCGGCGGTCCTCGGTGCCGCGGATGCGGCGGATCGAACCGGCCTCCTCGAGCGTGTCCAGCCGGCCGGTGATCCCCGCCGGCGACACCATCAGCTCCGTGGCCAGTTCGGACGGCGTGGCCCGGTACGGCGCGCCGCGCGAGGCCAGTCGGTGCAGCGTGTCGAACTCGAACGCCTGGAGACCGACCTCGGCCAGGGCGCGTCCCTTGACCTGCCCGAGGTGCTTGGTCAGCATCTGGATCCGGGTGACGATGCCCTCGACGCGCTCGTCGAACGGCGCCTTGTGCCGCCACCGCGCGATGTGCCGGTCGACGGAGTCCTCGACCTCGATAGCAGCCGCGACCTCGGGCCGGCCCCGTCCGCACTCGCAGCCGCCGCGTGCCCGTCCGGGTTCGCGGTCCTCCGCGGATTCGCGGTCCCCGCCGTGTTCGCGGCCCTCGCCGTGTTGCCGCCCCTCGCCAGGTTGCCGGCCCTGGCCGTGCTCCCGACTCTCGCCGTGTTCGCGGCCTTCGCCGTGTTCGCGGCCGTCTCCATGCATGCGGTCAGTATGCTATGCCGACTAGTAATTCGTTGACGAATGATTCGCTGACGAAATACATTCGGCTGCCATGACCCCTGCCACGCGCCGGCTCCTGCTCGGCCGCACCTTCGCCGCCCTGGCGACCGCCCTGATTCCGATCACCCTGACCCTGGCTCTCGTGCACACCGGTTCGAGCACCGACCTGGGCCTGGTCCTGGCCTGCGAACTGCTGCCGATGTTGCTCCTGCTCCCGGTCGCGGGTGTGATCGCCGACCGATTCCCGCCGCAGCGGGTGATTCTCACCGCCGATCTGGTCCGCGCCGGCGCCCAGCTGGCGATCGGCGCCGAGTTGCTCGCCGGCCCGGTACGGATCGCGGATCTGGCGGTGCTGTCCGCGCTCACCGGCGCCGCCGTCGCGTTCGGCACTTCGGCGATCCGCACGCTGGTGGTCGCGGTGGTACCCGAGCCGGAGCGGCTGCGTACGAACGCCCGGCTCGGCGTCGCGCAGGGCCTCGCACAGGTGGCGGCACCCGCTGCCGCCGGCGGCCTGATCCTCGCGGTCGGGGCGGGCTGGTCCTCGCTGCTGACCGGCCTGCTGTTCCTCGGTTCGGCCGCCACGTTCGGCGGCCTGCGCCCGCGGCGCATCGAGCGTTCGGACGAACGGGAGCCGTTCCTGAGCGAGTTGCGCGCGGGTTGGGTGGAGACTCGGCGCCACCCGTGGTTCCTGGCCAACGTCTTCGCGCACGGCGTATGGCACTTGACGGCCGGCTTCCTGCTCACCCTCGGCCCGATGATCGCGGTCGACCGACTCGGCGGCGACCGCTCCTGGGTGATCATCGCCCAGGTCGGCACCGCCGGCCTCCTGCTCGGCGTGCTGATCTCCACCCGGTTGCCGATCCGCCGCCCACTGGTGGCCACGTCGATCGGCGCCGCCGTGTACGCGCTCCCACTCGCCGCCTTCGGGCTGCGCGCACCGATGGTGGTCGTCACCGCCGCGTACTTCGTCGGCATGTTCGGCCTCGGCGTGCTGAGCCCACTGTGGGAGACCACGATCCAGCGCCGGATCCCGCAGGAGGCACTCGGTCGGGTCGGCTCGTTCGACTCGCTGATCTCCTTCGCCGCCCGCCCGCTGGGCCTGGCCGTCGCCGCTCCCGTCGCGGCGGCGATCGGCAGCGCCACCCCACTGCTGATCGGCGCGGTGCTGGTGGCCGCCACGAACGGGGCGTTGCTGCTGTTGCCGGATGTACGCGCGCTGCCGCCCGCGTCGGAAGCCGCGCCCGCGCCGGGAAGCACGCCCGCGCCGGGGGCCGCGAACCCGGCGAGCGTCGCCGAACCCGGCTCCGCGTGAGCCGGCCCGCGCCAAATGCGCTTGTCCCGGTCCCGGGGTCGCGCCTTGTCCGACGGCGCGACAACGGCCACGGGGGCGGTGAATCGCCCGGACCGTGCCGCGCCGATGGCGGTGCGGGTGCGGTCGGGTCGGGTCAGCGGGCCCTGGTTCCGTCGTGCCAGACGCCTCGGATGCGGTGGTCGAGGTCGGTCGGGTCGAGGTCGGTGCCGGCGAGCAGGACCAGGTCGGCGCGTTTGCCGACGGCGATCTCGCCCCGGTCGTCGGCGAGGCCGAGCAGCCGCGCCGCGTCGTGGGTGGCCGCGCGGAAGGCGCCGGCGGGACCGAGACCGCACCGGGACAGGTGCTCGATCTCGCGGAGCACCTCGGCGTACGGGCGGACCGGACTGTCGCTGCCCATGGCGATCGGCACACCCGCGTCGATCGCCAGGCGGACCGCGTGGCGATGGGCCTCGGCCGCGCCGTCGGGAGCGCCCGCGGGGTCGGTCTGCGTACACGACAGGGTCGGCACGAGCCAGGTCCCGTGCTCGGCCATCGCGCCCACGGCCGCCTCGTCCAGATAGGTGCCGTGTTCGATGCTGCCCGCACCCGCGCGCGCCGCCGATTCCGCCGCCCGCGCCCCGTGCGCGTGCACCATGACGCGACGCCCGCCGAGCCGGGCGGCCTCGTCGACCAGGGCGGCCATCTCCTCGGGCGTGAACTGTACGTCGTGCATCCCGCGCCCCAGGGTCATCGATCCGGACGGCGTGGCCTTGATCCAGTCCGCCCCGGCCCGCACCATGCGCCGCACCACGGCCCGTGCCGCATCCGCTCCGTCGAAGACCGGATCGGGCATGGACGGGTCCTCGAAGAAGTCCACCGCACCCACCCGGGGAGCCCAGTGGTCCCCGATCCCGCCGGTGGTACACACCTGCCGCACGCTGATCAGCACGTGCGGTCCCGCGACCCATCCCCGCTCGATCGCCATCCGCAGACCCGCGTCGGCTCCCCACGCGTCGCGTACGGTCGTCACCCCGAGCTGCAACAGGGTCCGCAGCACCGGCACCGCCGACAACGGCCGCACCGACCGGGGCAGTCCGAACGGATCCCGAATGGTCTGCCCCAGACACACGTGCGTATGACAGTCGATGAACCCGGGGACCACCAACTGATCCGCACAGTCGACCACTTCGTCACCGTCCAGGCCGCTCCCGACGGCCACGATCCGCTCGCCCTCGATCACGACGTCGGCCGGGCCGACCTCTCCGGACCGCACATCCAACACTGAACCCGCGCGCAACACCACACGTCCCATCCGCCCATCCTGCCCCTTCGGCAAGGTCGTTGCGGAGGCCGGGGACGAGCGGGTTCAGAGCGGGCGAGGGAGGTCGTCGCCCGCCAGGTCCCTGCGGGCCTCCTCCACCGAGGGCAGGATGCCGTCGGCACCGGTGGCCGCGACGATCGCGGCCGCCTCCTCGACCAGCGCCAGCGCGTCGTCGCGGCGATCCTGGCCGGCCGCGATGTACGCCAGCCCGACCAGGTTCGCCGCGACGCCGGGCAGAAAGCCCAACTCGCGGCGCAGCCGTACCGACTCCTCCAGCCGCACCCGGGCCGTGTCCAGCCGTCCCGCGATGTGCGCGGCGATGCCCAGGTGCCGCAGGGCGTACGACATGGTCAGCCGGTCCTCGACGACCGTGGCGAGTTCGAGAGATCGTTCGAGCGCGGGCAGCGCGCTCGCGTGGTCGCTCCGGACGACCTGGTGGAACGTGCCGACCCAGAACAGCGCCTCGCCCTCGCCGCGCACGTCGCCGAGCAGGCGGTAGAGCTCCACGGCCCGCTCGAACAGGGCCAGTTCCTCGGGGTCCTCGGCGCCGCGATGGCGCAGGTGGCGCGCGTGCGCCACGCGGCCTCGGGCCAGGGCCAAGTCCGCCTCTACGGCGTCGAGTTCGCGATCGGCGGCGGGCAGTGCGTTCGGGTCACCGCCGAAGACCGATCGTTCGTAGAGGAACCTGGCCCGGTCGATCCGGTCGATCCGGTCGATCCGGTCGATGCGTTCGTCTGCGCTCATCGTCGCTCCAACTGCCCACGTCCCGCGCCCCATCGGACGCCGCGCAGCACCGCGAAACGGCGTGCCCCCGCCCGAATCCGAGCCGCGAGTCTAGTGCGGCGACCAGGTTCGGGCCGGCCTCCGGTGGGATTTGCGCCCGAATCGCGCCGCGCGTCGGGGACCGGAGACCGATGTAAAGAAAACTAGACATGATGTCATCGCTGCTTTACATTGACGCATGTTCACTTCGCGCGACCGAGGAGCCGCCGTGGCGTTCGAAGAGAAGCGCGCGTGGATCATGGTGTTCGTCACGGTCGGCGCCTACGCGACCTATCTCGCCGTCGTCCTCGGAAGAGCGGGCAACACCCCGCTAGCGGAGGTCTCGTACGCGTCCACTCTGCTGTGGACGATCGGGGCCGCGATCCTGGCGGCGATCGTGCTGCACATCGTGGTCTCGATCGTCACCCCCGAGGGCGCCAACCGGAAGGACCAACGCGACCGGGAGATCGGCCGGTTCGGTGAACACGCAGGCCAATCCCTCGTCGTCGTCGGCGCGGTGGCGGCGCTGGGGATGGCGCTCGCCGAGTGGGACCACTTCTGGATCGCCAACACCATCTACCTGGCGTTCGTGCTTTCCGCGATTCTCGATTCCGGAGCCAGGATCGCCGCCTACCGCTGGGGCCTTCCATCGTGGTGAAGAAGCCGCCGACCAGGGTCACCAACACGATCCGCGCCCTGCGCTTCGCCCACGGCGAGATGACCCAGGCCGAACTGGCCGAGCGTGTGGGCGTCACCCGGCAGACCGTGATCGCCATCGAGCAGGGCCGCTATTCCCCGTCCCTGGAAATGGCGTTCGTGATCGCCCGCGTCTTCGGGGTTCCGCTCGACGAGGTTTTCCAATACCCGGACGATGCAGGGGAGATGCCGTGAAGGCGTTCGTTCAGGACACGTACGGGCCGCTCGATGTACTGCGACTCGACGACATCGACCGACCCGTCGTCGGCGACGACGACGTGCTGGTCCGGGTGCACGCGGCGGGGGTCGATCCCGGCGTCTGGCACCTCATGACGGGCCTGCCGTACCTGCTCCGCCTCACCGGTTTCGGTTTGCGCGCGCCCAAGGTGCGCGTTCGGGGCATGGACGTCGCCGGTCTGGTCGAGGAGGTCGGGCGGAACGTGACCGGATTCCGGCCGGGCGAAGAGGTGTTCGGCACGTGTCAGGGTTCCTTCGCCGAGTACGCGTGCACCCCGCAGACCAAGCTCGCGCCGAAGCCGGTGAACCTCGACCTCACCGCAGCGGCGACCGTACCGACCTCCGCCCTCACCGCGCTCCAGGGGCTCCGCGACAGCGGGCGGGTCCGCTCCGGGCAACGCGTCCTGATCGTCGGCGCGGCCGGCGGCATCGGCACGTACGCGGTGCAACTGGCCAAGGAGTTCGGCGCGCACGTCACCGGCCTGTGCAGCACCGGAAAGCTGGAACTGGTGCGCGCGCTCGGCGCGGACGAGGTGATCGACTACACGCGCGAGGACTTCACGGATGGGACGCACCGGTACGACCTGATCCTCGACATCGCGGGCCATCGCTCACTGAACCGCCTCCGCCGGGCGCTCTCCCGCACGGGCACACTCGTCATCGTCGGCAGCGAAACCAAGGGCCGCTGGTTCGGCGGCGTCGACCGCGTCCTGCGCGCACTCGTGCTGACCCCGTTCATCCGGCATCGGCTGCGCGGCCTGGTCCAGGTCGAAAGTGCCGAGGATCTGCGTACATTGCGGACACTGATCGAGGCGGGCAAGCTCACGCCGGTGATCGACCGAACGTATACCTTCGACGAGATCCCGCAAGCGATCGAGTACATCCACAAGGGCCACGCACGCGGCAAGGTCGCCATCACGATGGTGTGAGCATCGGGCGCGCCATGGCGTGGCGCGCCCCGGGGCTTGTCCGGCGACAGGAACAGGCGCTGTGGAGACGATCCGGCAGCCGACACCGGCGGCGGGCAAGCAGCGAGGTTGTCGACGCTCCGGATTCAACCGGTCGAAGCATGGCCCACGAGCCTGACTACTTCGCCGGACCATCGCGTCACGGATGTGTTGGGCGCGCTCGCAGTCCTGTCCTCCGAGGCGCAGTGGCAGAACGCCCGCACGGCCGCCAAAATCCTCACCGGCCCCGCGTCCGACGTCACGCGGTCCGGGCGACACCCTCGCGGGAGGTTTCAAGGAGGGCACGGTCACCCTGTGGGACACCCGCTCCGGCCGGAGCACCAACGTCCCGACCACCGCCACCGACGCCCCCGTCACCTGCATCGCCACCAGCCCCGACGGCAAAATCCGCGCCGCCACCACGCAGACCCTCGGCATCCGGCGGCTCGAAACGTGGTGATGCGGCGTGCGGACGCTTCCTAGTCGCCGTCCGGCCAGGTGCGTGGAGGGGCCGCCTTGGCCAGGTACGCCTCGGACTCGGTGCGGTCCAGGGTCGCTTCGAGGGTGACGTCGCCGGTGATGCCCGGATAGAACCGGCCGGCTCGCCACGAACGTTCGTACGCCGGTGGGTCCAGTACGAGCACGCGCTCGCCGTCCACGACCGGGATGTCGGCGGGACAACCCTCGTTCCAGATCCACCCGCCGTCGACACCACTGAGGTTGAACGCGCCGGTCGTGTGCGGCGCCGGCTCGAACGCGGCGTCCCGGCACACCGCGACCGCCTCGGCGGACGGCGGGTCGCCCGGGATGTGGCCGCCTGCGATGAGGACGTGCGCGATCAGCGTGTGCAGTTGGAAGTTGTCGCCGACGCGGGTGACGCGCAGGCGATATCCCGTCCCGGTGGGCCGATGCAGCACGACCAACGGCTCGTCGTCGAACATCTTGAGCAGGTAGCGCAGGCACTTGAGGTCGGCGTCGCCGAGCGCGATCTCCTCGGCGAGCGCGACCAGCGTCCCATCGGCCTGCACGGCCCGACGTATCGCCTCGCGCGAGAGCATCGCAACGGCCGCCATCTCCCACAGCGGCAACTGCATCCACGCGGACACCGCCGCGAACTTCGCCTCGTCCAGCCCGCCCGTCGCCTCCGCGACCCGGCCGAGCACCCCACCCAGGGCCAGATGGTCCCGCTCGGGCAGGTCGCCGCCGACCGCCTCCTCCCACAGCGCCGGAAACCCGCGACGTTGCGCAGCGCGTCCCGCACCCCGGCGAGAACCGGCCCCGAACACGCCGCCGGATCCGCGCCGTTCTCCACGCAGGCACCGATCATGACGGCAAGAATCGCCTCCGCTCCCATGGGGGTCCGCGACAGCGCGCCCGCAAGTCGCGGACCCACCTCGGCCGAGTCCTTCGGCTGCGCGTTCTCGAAGGCGTCGCGCAACTGCCCGAAGGCATCGTTCAACAGGGCTTCGTCCTGCTCCCCCAAGGCATGCTCGAGTCGGTCGACCGCCTGATACAAAGCACGTTCACGAGAGATCATCCGCGCAATGTAGCCACCCGCACTGCCACTTCCGCGCGCAAGCCGGAAGCGAACCCGCACCGGCCGGGGTGGAGCACTCGGTCCGGAGCAAGCCGCCGGGTGCTCTCCGGGCCCGGCCGGGCCCGACGGGGAGACCGCGAACAGGGCCGTCCCGTCCGAAGGTGGGCCGGCTTCGGCCGTTGTGGTGCCAGGCGATGGCGTGGAGCAGCACTGATGTCCCCGGTGGTCGAGCCGGTCCCGCACAGAGGCCGTTGTCCGCTCAGTGGCCGAGGTTGACCTGTGTCCTGTGGTGGTCGCCTTTCTCGATCAGGTCGACACACCCGAATGCGTAGTCCGCGGCGGAGATCGCGCCGCCGTCCTCGGGCTGGACCGCGACGTCGTCGCCGAGCCGATAACGGCGAGTCGTTCAGCATGCGTGCGCCGAATCCGAGCGCCGGGCTCACGAAGACCCGGTCGAGGGTGGCGGGCGTGGCCGGGAGGTCGTCGATGACGAGCGCCGCCCCGGCGCGGATCTCGTCGTGAAGCTCTGCGGGATGTGGCCGAGGTCGGGTGACGAAGCGATCCGCGCCGGGCGCGGGGCGCAGCGACGAGTAGCCGACTACGACGAACAGGGGTATGCCCGCGGCGTCGGCCGGACGCGCGATGGTGCGGTGGACGTCGCGGAAGCCAGCGGCCGGCGGGCCGCGTGGGGCGAGTGCGGCCACGACGACGTCCGCTCCCTCGATGGCCGCCGAGAGCGTTGCTTCGTCGGTGGCGTCGTCCTGGACATGGGTCACGTTCGGGATCGGCGTGTCGGGGAGTGAGCGGCTCGGTGCGGCGACCCGGTGACCGCTGGCGGCGGCCTCCGCGACGATGGCCGAACCGGCATGGCCGGTGCCGCCGATGACGGTGATGCGAGACATGGGATGCCTTAACCCGGGACGGGTGGCGTCGGACGACGCCCCGCGATTACCGGAGGAGAGCAGCTCTCCAACGCGGCGCGGACCGCTCAGCCGCCCGTAGCCCAGGGAACGGTCGCACCGGCGAGACGTGTTCGAACCGGACGTTCGACCGGCGCCCGACAACCTGCGACACAGCGTTTCGTGGCATCCCCCACGACGAGGCCCCCGAACCGGCGTGGACACCCGCACTCGACACCGTGCCGTTCGGGCGCGGCCTCGGACCGGCGCTCCGCGGCTCCGGAATCCGGTCGAAGCCGGCCCGCACGGCGGCCGAGCACACACGCGCCCGTCGATCCGCGTTGCGACACGTCGAGAGCCGCCCGTCGACATGCGCACGGGGCCGTTGTGGGCCGCCGGGACGCGGCGTTCGGGGAATCGCACAAAACCACCCGTTTGACTCCCGGTAAATGTGATCGGCGGATGATCTCATTGCGGACATTGGGCGGTGAATTGTGACGATTTACGCCCTTTGTCCCCGGGTGAGCGCGTCCGTACGTCCTGCGAGACGACGCGTTCGCCCACCCTCGTCGCCCCGACGCCTTCGGCAGTCCCCCAACCGGAACACGTCTGCCGCCCGGCTGTTCGACGGCGACCGAGTACGCGAAAGGCCCAGTTCATGGCAATCGATGGTGCCCGTTCCACGGGCTTCCGAGAACCGAGGCATTCCCGATCCGCGGCGGTGGCGGCGATCATTCTCGGGATGGTGCTACTGGCTTCGGCTGCTCTCGTGTCGATAGCGCCCGGCGCACGCGCGGCGACCGCCACGGTCAACCTGGGGACCGCGGACAGTTACGCCGTGCTGGGCGGGCAGACCGTCACCAACACCGGCCCCAGTGTCATCAGCGGGAACCTGGGCGTCAGCCCGGGCAGCGCGGTCGTCGGCTTTCCGCCGGGGCTCGTCACCAACGGCACCATCACCACGGCCGCCGCAGCGGCCGGACCACAGGCGGACCTGACCATCGCCTACAACGACGCCGCCGGGCGAGCCCCCACGGCGAGCGTCGCGGGAGACCTTGTCGGCCTGACCCTGGTCTCCGGCGTCTACAACTCCACCGGACCCCTCGGCCTCACCGGAACCGTCACCCTCGACGCGCAGGGGGACCCCAACGCGGTCTTCATCTTCCAGATCGCGTCCACCCTGATCACCGGGTCCGCCAGTACCGTCGCGCTCATCAACGGCGCCCAGGCGTGCAACGTCTTCTGGCAGGTCGGCAGTTCGGCCACGCTCGGGACGAACACCACCTTCAAGGGCACGATCATGGCGTTGACCTCCATCTCGGTCACCACCGGATCGACCATCGAAGGCCGAGCCCTCGCCCGCAATGGCTCGACCACCCTGGACACCAACGTCATCACCAAGCCGTCCTGCATCATCGGCCCGAGCGGGCCGCCCGGACCGAGCGGACCTCCCGGACCCAGCGGCCCGCCCGGACCGTCCGGCTCTCCCGGAGCGCCCGGCTCTCCGGGGGCACCCGGTTCCCCGGGTGCACCCGGCTCTCCCGGCGCGCCCGGCTCCCCCGGCGCACCTGGTTCTCCCGGCGCGCCCGGCTCCCCGGGTGCACCCGGCTCCCCCGGCGCGCCCGGCTCCCCGGGTGCGCCTGGCTCCCCCGGTGCGCCTGGCTCCCCCGGTGCGCCTGGCTCCCCCGGTGCGCCTGGCTCCCCCGGTGCACCCGGTTCCCCGGGTCCGGCAGGACCTGCGGGCCCGTCAGGTCCGGCAGGACCGGCAGGCCCCGCCGGCCCGGCAGGACCGGCAGGCCCGTCGGGTCCGGCTGGTCCCGGCACTTCCAGCCCGTCCGCGTCGGGTGGTCCGACCGGCTCCCACCGACCCACCCATGGAGCCGGATCCCATGGACCCGGTCACGGCCCCCAGCGACCCACCCACGCACCCGGATCCGATGCACCCGGTCACGGCGCCCAGCGACCGACCAACGCGGCGGAATCCCAGGCACCCGGTAACGGTGGCCCCGGACACCACCGCGGTGACGCCGCGAACGCGCAGGCCCCGCAGGGCTCGCCCGCACCCGGAAGCCACGCACAGTTGGCGGCCACCGGTTCGAACAACTTCGTCGGCCTGATGGCCGGCATCGGTGCCGCGATGCTGGCCCTGGGCGCCCTCGTCCTGATCCACCAGCGCAAGCGGCGCGCCCAACACACCGAATCGGGAGGCCTTGACGCATAAAGGAGTGATCCGGCGGTGAGGCCCACACCGCCACGGACATCCGCCCCCGCCCGCGTCGTGCAACGACCGCGGACGGGGGCGGATCGCGTCTCGAACCATCCATGCACGACTCACCCGACCCCAGCGGCCACGGACGGCTCACCGAGCGCGCCGAAGCCGACCGCGCTCCCCTGACGTTGGCGAGGCAGAGTGCAACAAGGCCCCGGAACCCTTGATCGATTCACGACTCATTGGGAACTTTTTCGGTCATCGATCCAGTACGCTGCGTAGCGGGTCGTCCCGGCTCCGGAAGATGCAGCCGGGGCGTCCCCAAGCCGGAGCAAGAACCCGCAGACGCACGACAACATCCACTCCCGATCGGCACGATCGCGACGCGCTCCCCCGGCGATGCGCGCCGTCTCGACCCTGGAGAGTCGATCGGCGCGACCTCGATCACGGCCGTCCGGCCGACGATGTCGGCCGCTCGACCTCGGAGTTCGGACGAGCCACGCGCACGGTGCGCTTCAGGCTCCTCCTCGCCGCAGCCTTCACCTGGTCGTCCATGGCTCCCCCGCCCGAAAAGCTCCCGGGGCGCGGTCGGTTCACCGGACCAGGCCGACGCCGAGCACGGCCACGGGCCGTTGCGCATGACGCCGCGCGGTACGCCGATGCGAGAGCCTGCTACAGCGAAGCCCAATCGATCGCCCGCGCTCTCGACGACTTGGACCTCGAAGTCCATGCGCTGTGCAACCTATCGGCGTTGGCCGTGATCAGCGGTCGGCCGCGCGAAGGTCTGCGCTTGGCCGAAGCTGCTCAGCACATTGCCCGGCCGATCGCGACACCATGGCTCATGTCGCTCCTGGCGCTCCGTGAAGCCGGAGCGTGGGCTGCCCTGGGGAACACACCCGAGACGAACGCCGCGCTCACGACCGCGCACCGCCACTTCGAAAGTGGGCGTAGTGAGCGAGATCCTGTGTGGATTGCGTTCTTCGGATCGGGTGAGATCGCAGCTCGCGAGGCACAGTGCCGGCTCTACCTCGGCCGCCACGGAGCCGCGGGCGTACTGTCGACGCGCGCCGCACACCTCACGGCGGACGGATTCGTGCGCGACCGCGCCATTCGCCTGACTCGCGCCGCACGCGCGTGGCACGCGGCGGGAGATCGAGACGCCGCCGCCGAGCAGGTCGACTCGGTCGTACCCTTGCTCGACAGCATCGCGTCGGCCCGCCTGGCTTCTCGTCTCCAGGATCTCGTCACCACGACCTCGTGCGCCGATCGAGACGAGATCCGAAAGTACCTTGCCAGGCACACACTCGAACCGACCACTTCGCTGTGATCCGGAGGCAGGCCGCATGACGAGCCGATTCACACTTCGCCCCGGGGGCACCGCCGAGGTGACGGCTATGCACAGCCTGCTGGTCGAGGTGTATGCCGACGCCTACGCCCACCGCGTCGCCACGGGCAACCCCTTCGCCTCACCAGGTGCCTTCGCCGAGCGGCTGGAACGCCACCGGGCCCGGCCAGGATTCTCATGGGTGGGCGCGTGGTCCGACGGCGAACTCGTCGGCTACGCGTACGGCCAGCGACCGGACCCGCGCTATTGGTTGGGCGATGAACTCGCGGACGAGCGCGAACCGCTCTCCGCCATGCGGCTCTTCGTCACCAACGAACTGATGGTCCGGCAAGCCTGGCGTGATCAGGGGGTCGGCAGGCTCCTCCACGATGCACTGGCCAACGCCCAACAAGAAGTGACGCACCTGGGCCTCTACGTTCGGCCCGACAACGAACCGGCCATCCATCTCTACACCAGGCTCGGCTACCAACGCATCGGACCACGGCAGCTCGCCTACGAGGGTTCACCATTGTTCGACGTCATGGTGCGTGTGGTCGCGAAGGACGCCTGAACGAGCGGAGGAAGCCGCCCCACCCGAGGGCGAGACGGCTTCCCGTGTCGTTCCCCTACCGCTCCGTACCCCTTAGTGGCTCCGAAGCCCTGCGATGCAGGTCGGCGGGCCGCCGTGTCACATGTTGATCATGTGGCCGGCGAGGCCGTGGATGGCTTCCTTGACGGCTTCGCCGAGGGTGGGGTGGGCGTGGACGTTGCGGGCGACCTCGTGGACCGTGAGGTCCCACTGTTGGGCCAGGGTGAGTTCGGGGAGGAGCTCGGTGACCTCGGGGCCGATCAGGTGGGCACCGAGGAGTTCGCCGTGGGTGCCGTCGCTGATCACCTTGACGAAGCCGACCGGGTCGCCGAGGCCGTGTGCCTTGCCGTTGGCGGTGAACGGGAACTTGGCGACCCGGACGTCGAAGCCCTGCTCCCGCGCCTGCGCCTCGGTCCAGCCGAAGCTGGCGATCTGCGGCTGGCAGTAGGTGGCGCGCGGGATCATCACGAAGTCGAGTTCCATGGTCTCGGCGCCCGCGATCGTCTCGGCGGCGATCACCGCCATCGACTCGGCCGCGTGCGCGAGCATCAGCTTCGCGGTGACGTCGCCGATCGCGTAGATGTGCGGGATGTTGGTGCGGCCCCGGCCGTCCACGTCGATCGCGCCGCGCTCGGTGAGGCGCACGCCGATGGTCTCCAGGCCGTAGCCGGTCACGCGCGGGGCGAAGCCGATCGCCTGGAGGACCTTGTCGGCTTCCAGGACCTGCTGCTGCCCGTCGCGGGTGACGGTGACCCGGACCTTGGCGTTCGGGTCGCCGTCGTCGATCGACTCGACCCGGGTCGAGGTCAGGATCTCGATGCCCAACCGGCGGTAGCGCTTGGCGAGTTCGGTGGAGACCTCGACGTCCTCCAGCGGGACGACCCGGTCGAGGAACTCGACGATGGTCACCTTCACGCCGTAGTTGTGCAGGACGTACGCGAACTCGACGCCGATCGCGCCGGCGCCGGCGATGATGATGCTCTCCGGCAGTCGGTCGGTGAGGATCTGCTCCTCGTAGGTGACCACACGCTCACTGAGCGAGGTGCCCGGCAGCAGCCGGGTGCTCGCGCCCGCCGCGATGATGCAGTGGTCGAAGGTGACGGTCTGGACACCGCCCGCGGTCAGCGAGACGTCCAGCGTGTGCGCGTCGACGAACGAGCCGCGCCCGTCGTACTCGGTGATGCCGTTCTTCTTCATCAGGTAGTGCACGCCGTTGACCCGGCCGTCCGCGACCTTGCGACTGCGCTTGAACGCGGCGTCGTAGTCGAACGTCACCGAACCCTCGACGCGGATCCCGAAGGTCTTGGCCTCCTGCGTGAAGATGTGCGCGAGTTCCGCGTTGCGCAGCAGCGCCTTCGACGGGATGCAGCCGACGTTCAGGCAGACGCCGCCCCAGTACTTCTGCTCGATGACCGCGACCCGCAGTCCGAGCTGCGCGCTGCGAACCGCCGCGGTGTACCCGCCGGGACCGGCACCCAGGACAACGACGTCAAAGTGTGTACTCATGATTCACACGATATGCGGCCGGCCCGGATGGCGGCGCGGCGGCCGTGACGGGCACCGACAGCGGCGCCGCCACGGCCGCCGGGACGGGAAGGCACGCAGCCGGGGCACGCACCGACGCGCGCCCCGACCGGGCGCCTCCCGTCTCGCGCCCCTACGCGTCGGCGCCCACCACCGGCCGCACCCGTCGG
The DNA here is from genome assembly GCF_055558835.1 of Embleya sp. NPDC025285. Taxonomy (NCBI): domain Bacteria; kingdom Bacillati; phylum Actinomycetota; class Actinomycetes; order Kitasatosporales; family Streptomycetaceae; genus Embleya; species Embleya sp. NPDC025285. The sequence goes on along the minus strand of NZ_JBVHLU010000056.1, from coordinate 10,675 downwards.
CCGGTCACCCGTTCCGCGCGGATGCGGATGCACACGTCCCGGCGACCCGCCGGCCACGGGTCCTCCGCGTCCGACGGCGCGTCCGACGGGTCCTCGTCCCGCTCCGCCGTGCCCCGGATCAGGACGCTCCAGCCGATTCGGGCGGCGTCGACGATGTCGTCCACCTCGAACAGGACCGGGCCGGCGACCCGGGCCAGGGACGAGTCGGCGGCCGTACAGAACATCACGTCGCGGCCGAGCATCACGTAGTTGACCGGCAGTACGAACGGGTCGGGCCCGTCGAGCACCGCGATCCGGCCGACCAACTGGAGAAGCAGGTGGGCCTGGCACTCCTCGTCGCTCATCTCCACCAACTCCCGGCCCGGACCCGGATCCTGGCCCGGCGGCCGAGGCGGCGTCCGGTGCGTGAAGGCGGCCGGCTGCGCGGAGAGCAGGTCGTCGACGGTGGTCTCCAGAGCATCGGCGAGTCGGGACAATCCGGGCGCGGACGGGGGCGTGGATCCGCTCTCGACGGAGTTCACCCACGCCCCGGGCAACCCGGTACGGCGGGCGATGTCCGCCACGGAGAGCCCGAGTTCACGGCGCCGGGCGCTCACTCGCCCGGGCAGCGCATCGGTGGATGGACGGACGGTACCCGCAGTCTCCTCGGTCATCACACCAGCCCACTCCCCGCGCACCGGTTTCGGCGGGCATTGCGCCGATCGGCGGCGAGCCCCGACCACGTCGCGCCCCAACCAGTCGAGCCCCGACCACGTCGAGCCCGACACCGTCGACGTCGCGGCTACTCGGCCTCGGCCAGGCGGGCCGGGAAGCCGCCGGTGGCGATCGGCCCCCAGCGCTCGATGTGGATGCGGATCAGCGACTTGTCCTGCTTGCGCATCGCCTCGCGGTACTCGTCCCAATCCGGGTGCTCGCCCGCGATACAGCGGAAGTACTCGACCAACGGCTCCAGCGCGTCCGGCATGTCCAACACCTCGGCCCGGCCGTCCACCTGCACGTACGGACCGTTCCAGTCGTCCGAGACGATACACATGGACACCCGTTCGTCCCGGCGGGCGTTGCGCGCCTTGGCCCGATCGGGGTACGTGGAGACCACGATCCGGCCCGCCTCGTCGACGCCGCAGGACACCGGGGACATCTGTGGACGCCCGTCCGCGCGGGTCGTGGCGAGCAGACCGCGGTGGCGCGGGCGCAGGAATTCGAGCAGTTCGGGCAACTCGGGGTGACGGGCGGTCGCGATGGCCATGGTTCTGCCCTTCGAGGCGAGTTCTTCGGGAGCACTCCCAACCCCGGGGAGCGTTCCCCACCCTAAAGAGCACGCCCCGCGTCGGCCTGGCCGCGACACACCCGCCCACCCCCGGCGGCGCCGCTCCCCGCACGGACGTCGACAGACCCCGCGGACGCCTACAGACATCGCGGACCCCGCCGCGCTACCGTGCCCCAACCCGAGACCGGGGTCGCACAACCACCCGCTCCCGGGCCCGAACTCACAAGCAATCGCACTCGGGGAGGCACGCGTGGGCATGTTCGCGGACGGCCGGCCGGTGGCCGAGGTACTCGCGGAGCTGACGGCGATGCACGCCGCCGACGAACCCGGGCGCGGACGGCCCGGCGTGGCCAACACGTTCGACTCCGGCGCCGCCTCCGTCGAGGAGGTCGCCGTCCGCGCGTTCGAGCTGTACCTGCACGTGAACGGCCTGTACCCGACCTCCTTCCCGAGCGTCGCGACGCTGGAGCACCAAGTGGTCGCGGCTGTCGGCGAGATGCTGCACGCGCCGGCGGGCGCGGCCGGCAGTTGGACCAGCGGCGGTACGGAAAGCTGCCTCCTGGCCGCCAAGGCGGCTCGGGACGCGCGGCCAGACCCGGCCCGCCCGCAGATCGTGTTCGCCCGCTCGGCACACGCCGCATGGGCAAAGGCCGCGAAGTACTTCGGCCTCGACCCGGTGATCGTGGACATCGACCCGGTCCACATGACCGCCGACGTCGCCGCGATCGACCGCGCGATCACCGACGACACCGTCCTGGTGGTCGCCTCGGCACCCTCCTACGGCCACGGCGTCGTGGACGCCATCCCCGAGATCGCCGCCCTGTGCGCGCGGCGCGGCGTGCGCTGTCACGTGGACGCGTGCATCGGCGGCTGGGTGCTGCCGTTCGCCGAGCAGCTCGGACACGACGTGCCCGCCTGGGACTTCCGGGTGCCGGGCGTGGATTCGATCTCGGTGGACCTGCACAAGTACGGCTACGCGCCCAAGGGTTGCTCGATCCTGCTGTACCGCACGGCGGCGCTGCGCCGGACCCAGTACTTCGTCGCCGCCGACTGGACCGGCTATCCGGTGGTGAATCCGACCATGCAGAGCTCCAAATCCGGCGGTCTGATCGCCGCCGCGTGGGCGGTGATGCGCCATCTGGGCGCCGACGGGTACCGCGACCTGGTCACCCGCACCCTGGCCGCCACGGAGAGCCTGGTCGAGGGGATCGGCGCCATCGAGGGCCTGCGCGTGCTGGGCTCGCCCGCCACCAGTCTGGTCGCGGTGACCACGGACGGCGTCGACTTCTTCGCGTTCCTGGACGAGTTGGAACGCCTGGGTTGGGCCGTGCAACCGCAGTTGTCCCAACCCGGTATCCCGCCGACCATCCACCTCACCATGACCGCGACCCACGGCCCGTACGTCCCGGACCTGCTCACCGCGCTGCGGGCGGCGGTCCGCGCGGCCGGCGAGCGCGACCCGCTGCCCACGCCCGAACAACTGCGCTCCGTCGACGAACTCACCGCCCTCGCCGAGTCCGAGGCGGGTGTGTCCGCCGACGCGCTGACCGAACTCATGGTCAAGACCGGCCTGTTGACCGACGGGCGGATGGCCCCGGTACACGCGCTCCTCGACCGCCTCCCCTCGCGGCTACGCGAAGCCGTACTCCTGGCCTTCTTCGAGGGCCTCAACCCGCCGCTGTGACGCCGGCCGACGACGCGGCCCGGTCCGGGCCCGGCCGGCGGAACGCTCCGCCCACCACCGGGACCACGCGCCGGGTCGATTCGCCATGCTTCGCCACCTGCGACGGGCCGGTCCCGTCCTACCGCCGGAACGTGCGCGCCGACTAGCGTTTCCGGGGCGACAGGAGCCGGTGTCGGGTCGGTGGGCGACCTCGGGCCAGGCCGGTGGATCGACGCGGGAGAACTTCCCGCGCCGCCCCGGATCGCTCCTGTCGACGTGCCGCCCGCTTCGGACATCCCGCGCCTGGGACGCATCCATGACCCGTCAAGGAGCTTCGCCATGCCCGTGAACGCCGCCCTGCTCGACGAGATCGTCGATCAGACCGCCCGACTCATCTCCCTCGACATCTCCCGGATCGACCCGGACGACACGTTCGCGGAACTGGGCGTGGACGCGACTCTGGCGGTCGAGTTCGCGGACGTCCTCGGCAAGCGGTACGGCATCGCCGTGGAGCCGAAGGTGATCCTGGAACACGTCACCCCGAGCGGACTGGCCGAGTTCGTCGACCAGGCGCGGGCGGGGCGCACGGGCCGAACCGAATGACCCGGAGCCTTGGACGCGTGGCGCGACCACGATGCGGTGGCGATCACGCCCGGGGCACTGCCGCGGCGTCCACCTCCATGCCACCGCTCGCCGCCCGCCTCCGCCGCGCCACCGAACCCCGAGGGGGCGTAGGCCCGGCGGGCGCGGAACCGGCGGTGTTCGTGCCGGGCCGGTCAGCCGCCTTCGGCCTTCGCGGACATGCCCCGCCGACCCGCCAGGAACCTCCGGAGCACCGCCAGGGAACGCTCCGGGTCCTCCCGGAAGGCGCCGTGGCCCGCGTCCGGCAGGACGTGCAGCCGGGTCTCGGCGTTGACCAACCCGGCGGCCAGTCGTCGGGCCGCGCTCGCGGTGGCCACCGGGTCGTGCTCGCCGGCCAGGATCAGCGTCGGACAGGTGATCTCGGCGAGCCGGGCCCAGCCGCCGAAGTCGTCCGCCGAATCCCGCCGAAAGCGCTCCAGGACGTCGTGGTTCCAGCGAATCCGGCGCTGCCGGTTCGCGGCATCCGGATCGCCGTCCGTGCGTTGCGAGTACAGCGGCACGCAGACCTCCTCCCAGTCCCGCCGGATGGTCTCGGGGCTCTCGCCACTCCAGTACCGGCGCGCGATCTCGCGCGCCGGTACTCCGCCGAGCCGTTCGAACACGTCGAGCCGTTCGGCGATGCGCCCGGGCATCACGCTGTCCAGTACGAGTCGGCCGACCCGCCCGGGGTGGCGAATCGCGGCGGTCAGCGCGACCCAGCCGCCACTGGAGGTGCCCACCAGGATCGGTGCGGCGATGTCGAGCGCGTCGCAGAACGCGATCACGTCGTCGGCCCACCGATCCCAGGTCCACTGCTCCGGGTCGCCGCGGTCGGACCGGCCGCTGCCGCGCTGGTCGAGGTAGACGACCTGGGCGAAGCGCGCGGCCGCGTACATCGCGGGCTTGAACGACGAATGATCGGCGCCGGGTCCGCCGTGCAACAGCACCAGGGTCGGCCGCTCGACCATGATCGGACCGTACGGCACGACCCTCGGTCCATCCACGTCGAAATACAGTCGGATGTCACCTATCGACACACGCATGTGAACATCGTGACAGACCATCCGGCGCACGGCGGTGGGACGGCACCGCGCGGACGAACGGGGCGGTGGGACGGCAGGCGCAGGCGCGGCGGGCCGAAGGGTCGTGGCATCGGGTGCGGACGCGAACACGGTCCGTGCGCACAATCCGCTTGCCCGGGGCGGCCCGGAACGACTTTCATGGACACGCCGCGTCGTACGCCGGCCGGCACGATCGCACCGCCGGCCGGGTTTCGTGCGGCGTCAGCGGTCGGCGGTTCCGTTCGCGGCGCACTGCGCCGTTCCGGTCGCCGCACCGCTCGGCGGGGTCGGCGTCGTATCGACCTCGATCAACCAGTCCAGGCTGCCGTCCGGGTCCGGACAGACCTGCAGGCGGGTCCGGATGCGACGCCAGGTGCCGTCCTTCGCCCACACCGTATACCGGTGGTAGACGGTCTGCCACGGCCCGAACCGGTCCGGCAACTCGCGCCACGGAAAACCGTTTTCGTACTTCCAGGCCACCGCGTCGATCATCGCGCGGTGATCGATCCCCCGACCGCCGCGCCGTGGCCGGGCGCGATCCGGCAACAGTGGCTCGACCATCGTCCACTGACTGTTCGTCAATCCACCCCAACGACCCACACCCCACCAACGACCGACCCGGCGATCCGACACGGCTCCCGGTCACCGACCGCACGACGCGCTGCGCGCGGCCGGATCCGCCGGAGTGCGGCGGGGCGCGCGACCCGACCTGCGCCACCCGCCTCGCTACCCGAACTCGCCCTCGTGTGGGGACGGTTCACCACAGTCGGTCGGGCGCGCGGGCAAGCGTGCCACGGGTCGGACACGCCCGGCTCGTACGCCCGTACGCCCCTGCCGGGCGGCCCCGAACCGGGGGCAGCATGTGCGTCCGCAGGCAGTGCCCCGGACCGGGAAAGGACGTGGTCATGTCGGACTCCGCGCCACCGCGAGTCGAACCCCACTCGCCCGTGAACACGCACGCGCCGCTCCACCGAGTCGTATCGCTCCACGAGGGCGTACCACCTCGGCAAGTCGTAGCGCTCGACCACCGAACCGGAGGCACTCCACTGCCGCACACGACCGCATCACCCGAACCCACCCGACCCACCGGTCCTGGGCAACCCGACCGATCCTCTCGACCCCACCGATCCGCTCCAGTCGCCCCACCCACCCGATCCGTCCCGCCCGACCCCGGCGCCCCCTGCCGGGCGCCCCGGTGCCCGCATCCGCGCCGCCTACGCTGGGAGATCCGATGAGGTTTCGTCGCCGGGCGCCCGCGGGGCGGGCAATTCCGGTGTCCGGGTCCGAAAAGCTGCTGTTCGGCGGCGCGTTGCGCTACGACATGTCCTTCACCCAGCATGAACAGCCGCTGCTGCGCGTGTCGTTCTGGGCGATGGCGCGGCAACTGCCGAGCATGGTCGCGCTGGTCACGCGCGCCGCCTGGAGCGTGGATCGACGCGCCGTACTCGCGCTGCTCGGGGCCGAGATCGGCCAGGGTCTCGCGGCCGGGCTCGGGCTGCTGGCGACCAACCGCGCGCTGGTGGCGCTGTTCGCCGACGTACCGACCACCGATCGACTGCGCGACGCAGCGCCGGCGCTGTTGTTCATCATGGTCGTCACCGCCCTGTCCGCACTGCTCGCCGCGGTCTCGGTGGGCGCGACCAGTCGGCTCGAACCACAGGTGGAACGGGTCTGCACGGCCCGCTACTACCGGCTCGCCGCCCGGGTGGAACTCCAGGCGTTCGAGGAGGCGCGCTTCCATCGCACGCTGGACGCGGGCCGGTTCGGCACCGACTCGGTACGACGCATGATCGGCGCCTCGGTCGCGGTGATCAACGCACTGGTCGGCCTGATCGCCACCGGCAGCGTACTGACCCTGCTCAACCCGATCCTGTTGCCGCTGTTGTTCCTGGTCGCCGCGCCGAAGGGCTGGGGCGCGGTACGGTCCGCCCGGCGGCAGCACGAATCCGTACACGCGTGGCTCGAACACCGGCGCGCGATCGAGATCCTCGGCCGCAGCCTGATCGAACCGGCGCCCGCCGCCGAGGTACGCGCGCACCGCGCCGGGCGACTGGTGCTGGACGCGTTCGAGGACATGTCCACCACGATCGAGACCGAGCACCGCCGACTCGCGCACGCCAAGGGCGCGACCCAGGCGACCGCGTCCGCGCTGTCCGGGCTCGGCGCGCTGCTGGTGTACGCGGCTCTGTGGTTGCTCCTCACCGAAGGCGGCATGCCGCTGGCCGCCGGCGGCACGGCGGTGATCGCGATCCGCACCTGCACCAGCGGCCTCACCGCGCTGGTCATGCAGGTCAATCGCCTGTACGAGGAATCGCTGTACCTGCGGGACCTGGAGGACGCCTGCACCGAGTCGGAGCGGCGCGCGATCCCCGTCGGCGGACTGCCGCTCCCGCGCGACGTGGACGAGGTACGGCTGGAGCAGGTCTCGTATCGCTATCCCGGCAACGACGCGCCCGCACTCGATCGGGTGAGCCTGCGCATCCCGGCGGGAAAGGTGGTCGCGCTGGTCGGCGAGAACGGCTCGGGCAAGACCACCCTGTCCAAGCTGGTGGCCGGTCTGCTGCTGCCCAGCGAGGGCACGTTGACCTGGGGCGGCGTCGACGTCCGCGACGCCGACCGGGATCAGATTTTCGACCGCGTGGCGGTGCTGGGCCAGGACTTCCCACGATGGGCGATGACCGCGCGCGCGAACGTCTTCATCGGCCGTCCCGACCGGCCGCTCGATCAGGCCCGGGTGGAGCACGCGGTCGCCCGGGCGGACGCGGCCGACCTGGTCGACTCGCTGCCGCACGGCTGGGACACCCTGATCGTCAAGGGCTACCAGCGCGGTTCGCAGATCTCCGGCGGGCAGTGGCAGAAGATCGGCAACGCCCGGACCCGCTATCGCGGCGCGCCGCTCGTGATCGTCGACGAGCCGACGTCCGCACTGGACCCCGAGGCGGAGATCGCCGCGTTCGCCGCGTTGCGGTCGATGACCGACGACGGGACGACGGTACTGCTCATCACCCACCGGCTGGCCGCGACCGCGACCGCCGACCTGATCTACGTCCTGGAGGACGGCCGGTTGATCGAACAGGGCGACCACGATGGCCTGATGGCGCTCGACGCGGGGCGGTATCGGGCGATGTACACGGCGCAGGCCGCGCAGTACGGCATCCACGCGAGCCCCGCCATCCCGCACGCGAGGGCGGCGACCGCGGAGAGTTGAGGGGCGGGACGGGTTCCGTCGGCGGGGGTGACGCGGGCGGGTCGGCCGGGCCCACGGGGGTGGTCGGCCGGATGTGCGGCCGGGCCTACAGGGTGGCCGGGCGGCCGGGCGGCCGCGCGGCCGGGCCGTCGGGCCGTCGGGCCGTCGGGCGGTCGGGCGGTCGGGCGGTCGGGCGGTCGGGCGGTCGGGCGGTCGGGCGGGGGCCTTGTGGGGTCGTACCGGCGTGTTCGGTGTACGCCCGACGCGCGCTCCGGCCAGGGTCGCCGGCGAGACTTGTTCCGATCAGGGGCTTTCAGGGAAAGTGGCGGTTCGTCGACGCGTCGGGTCCGGGTGCGTTCAGGGGACGGTGCACGATGACCCTCCCCCCGAACGCGCCCGGCCACGGCACCGGGGCCTGTGCTAAGGCCGGGTCACCTCGATGGCGCGAAGATTGCGCAACTCGCCGACGAGTTGCCGGCCACCGTCCCGCTGGCCGGCGACAACCTGCGACTGTCGGTCAATGCCTTCTTCGTCACCGACGGCACGCGGTCGGTTCTCATCGACACCGGCGCGTCCAACGTCTGGCACGACCCCACCATGGGGTTGATCCACGACGCGCTCGACGAAGCGGGCATCGACCGCGCGCATGTCACCGATGTGGCCATCACCCACAAGCACGAAGACCACGTGAGCGGCCTGATCGCGCCGGACGGTTCGGAGGCGTTCCCCAATCTCGAGCGCGTGTGGATCGGCGCGGGCGACACCTCGGTGTTCACTGGTCGGCTCGAGCCGATCCGCGACCGGGTCGTACCCGTGTCGGAGAAGGTCGCGATCAACGACTGGACCACCGCGATCCCGACACCGGGCCACACACCCGGTCACACCATCTACCACCTCAGGAGCGGCACCGGCCACCTTCTCGCCTGGGGCGACACCGTTCACGTCCCCACGCTCCAATTCGATCGGCCGAACGTGTCCTGGGAACTCGACGGCAACCAGTCCCAGGCCCGCGCCGCACGAGTGGCACTCCTCGAACAACTGACCCAACCGCACCACTTCGTAGCCGGCGCCCACCTCGACTCACCCGGCATCGCCCGCGTAACCCCCTCCGACGACGGCTACGCACTGGAATACCTCGCACCACCGATCGGCTGATCGAGCCCGTCGGCTCCGGCCCGCGCTCGCGTACTCCGGTGCGGACTCCCGATGGGCTCACCCTTTGCTGCCGAGTCCAAAACCTGCCTCTGACCTGGTACTTGCATGGCGAGGTGCATGGGGAGATGTGCCTCTATGTGCAGCGCGATATGCAACGGCGGTAGTGACGCGCGGAGTTCGAGGGTGCTCGGGGGAACGGGTGCATGGTGAAGCGGGGTTCGGAGGGCATCGGATGGGTGCGCGCCCGATATACCACCAACAGGTCGGACCGAGGCGGGAATCGGGGTATCCGGCGCAATCCGGTGCGGATCCTGGTGGGGTACGGGCCATCAGGTCGCGTGCGCCGACGCGACGGGGGGACATCCGGCCCTCCCGGGGCCATCTGGCGACCTGCGGAGGCTGGTCTGATGAGAAAGACGTCCTGGTACCTCGGCGCCGCCGCCACGCTGTTGGTCGCGACGAGCGCGGTGACCCGGTTCGCCGTGCTGCCCGCCGTGCACCAGGTGCCCGACGACACCGACTTCACGATGCACTTCGCCGGCGGCATGACCATGCTCGACCCGCAGGCGTTGCAGGCGGGCAACCTGTCCGGGGCCATCGTGCGGGACCTGCCGGTCACCGTCGATCGGCGCGTACACGCCGTGCACACGTCCGGGTCCACCGTCGTGCTCAGCGACCGCACCGTGGTGTCCGGCCCACAGAAACAAGCCCTCACCAGCGTCGAGAAACGATGGGCGGTGGACCGCAAGAGCCTGCTGGAGCGACCGACGCCCAAGGGTGTCGCCGCCAACCCGCATCGGGGCCTGACCGCGGGCTTCCCGCTGGAACCCAAGAAGAAGAACTATCCGTTCTGGGACTCGCCGACGCAGACCACGATCCCGGCCACGTACGTACGGACCGAGCGGCGCGCCGGCCGCGAGACCTACGTCTTCACGATCCGCACCAGCGGCCCGCTGACCGACCCGGAGTCCCTGCGCACGCTGCCGCCGGCCATGCCGAAGGCGGCGGTCCAGGGCCTGGCCGGCGTCGCGTTCCCGGGCCGGGTCCCGGACCTGGGCGGCCAGGCCGACCCGACCCCGCTGGCCTACACCTCGACCACCGACCTCACCGGCTGGGTCGACACCGAGACCGGCGTCACGGTGGACCTCGAATCCACCCAGGCCCTCACCGCGACCGCGACGTCGGCGACCGGCGCTCAGGCCGAGGTCTTCCCGGTGATGTCGTTGAAGATGACCACGACGCCGGCCTCCCGCGCGGAGCTGGCCGACACCGCCGCCGACGGCGCCCGAGGGCTGTGGCTGCTCGGCGTGCTGGCCCCGCTGGTGGCCCTCCTGCTCGGCTTGGCCCTGCTCGGCCTGGCCGTGTACCTCGAACTCCGGGCCCGGCGCCGCCACTCCGGCGCCACACTGCCGGGGCCACGCACCGAGGCCACCCCGGCGCCCACCGCGGATCCGGGAGTGGCCTCGAACACGCCGGTCGGCTCCACCGCCTCCGCGTCCGCCTCGACCTCCGATGCGGACTCGGAGACGAACGCACCGAGCAGCTAGCCCGGCGGCCCGCGAGCGAGCGAGAAGACCGTCGGCAGAGGGGTGAGCCTGCCGCGAAGCGTCATGGCCCGGGGGGGGGGGGGGGGGTGGGGCGGCGGGGGGGGGGGGTTTTGTGTTCTCCCCCCCCCCCACCCCCTAAGGCGGGCATTGTTTTTTCCCCGTATACACACCCCT